>JAUXIP010000218.1 GCA_030620935.1 Deltaproteobacteria bacterium
CATCCGGGGATGGAACATGAACAGCCATCCCAGGGCGCTGAACAGCCCAGGAATAACGGCGCTCGCCGTCATGATCGGAAAGACCCAGCTTCTTCCCGGCAGGTCCGTCCTTTCCGCCAACCACGCAATTGGTATCGCAAAGAAAAGTGCTGTGAGCGTCGCAACGATTGTAAACCCCCCCGGATTGAGGAGAGTTTTATAAACAAAAGAGTCCAGGTAGAGATCGCGGAAATTTTGTAAGGTATAGATGGAAGAATCCAGAGGGTCCTGGAAGGCAATGGTTAGGATAAGGACGAGCAATGCGACGACAACAGAGAGCACTCCCGCGCTCGCCCCGATGAGGATGGTCCGCCCGTCAAAAAACCGTCGAATGGCCTCTCTCGGAAACACGCCCCTTTCTACTCTTATGGCTTCTTCCATATTTCAAACCCCGGCCGAGGCCGATCTACCCGTTCCCTATTATCGGCATGGCATCGAGGCGCACCACCATCCCCCATCAGGTTTCAGAGCAGGGGCTCTATGAAAGCGAGCCCCCCGCATTTGATAAGAGGTCTATACGCTTGCAAGACCCGCTATTTCTGACCACGAAGAATTTTCTTGTACACTTTTTTCCATTTCCCGACGTTCTTTTTTACCTTCACATATTTCGGTATGCTTATATAAGGCGGGTTTATACCTCTTGCCCTCAAGTCATTTACGACTTTGTACATTTTATTTTCCGGATAATAGCTTACGTCAGTGGACTCCCATTTCCGGTTAATCGCCTGACCCTCCTTTGACTGCATAAACACCATAAACAGCTTGGCAGTGTTCGGATACTTGGCCTTTTTCAAAAGCGCCGTGTAGGAGTGTGATATGTTGCTGGTTTCTTCCAGGTAGGCCATCTCGAGAGGTGCCCCCTTTTTCTGGGAACGTGTGACATTGTTTCCGCTACATATGAGTGCCAGCCCCACAAACTCTCCGGCTGCAATCCGGCTTTCATCTCCGCACCCAATGAGCCCCACGATATGCCCATTTTCAACGAGCTTCTTGAGGATGTCTCGAATCCGCTCGGCCTTCTTCTCGTCAAAAGTACCGTCGTCTCTGACACTGGCCCGGTCCCAGACCGCCGCATACGGGGTAGAGGCAAGCTTACCCTTCCAGAAGGGATCCAAAAGGTCCTCCAGTTTCGTCGGGACTTTATCTGCTGGGACCAATTTGGTGTTATAGGCAAACCCCCCGATGCGTGTATGCTCGGGAATAGCCCCACCCCCCGGAGCTATGACATCCTGTGGGAGCCTAGGAACAAGCTCGCGCCAGTTGTCTATGTTAGCCAGAGCGTTTGCAGCCATTAACCGTGGAACGGTAGCTTGGGTCCCGTTGAAGATATCCGTCGACGGCTGCCGACCGGCTTTTAACTCTTTCAACAGCCGAGCCGAAAACCTGTTCTGGCTGGGAAAATCCAAGTGCTGCCATTTGATTTTAAAGCCGTACTTTCGCGTCATCGCCGCTTCAACTTCTCGCCTTCCCCGCACATCATCGAGGACAGCATGGGCTATAAACTTGCCACCCTCGGCCTTAGCGTCCTTGATCAGTTTCTTCAGGGCTGCGCTCTCTGCCCCTGCTACATCAACGGCTACCGACCCCAGCAAGAACTGGGAGAATAGAAGCGCACCTGAAAATAGTGCAGTTCTATAAAACCATTTGATCGTCTTCATAGGTCTCCTCCTTAAAATATATTTTCTACAACTCCTCGCCTTTCATTGTCCCGGGTTCGCTGCGGCCCAGACACATGGGGGGATCTCGTGTCTTTGCCTTACCCTCTAATCCCCCTGGCGCGCCGTGATATGGAGATGCATTAGTTAAAAGCAATGTTACTCCCAAGACCTTTCTCCAGGGCCTGCTCATAGGCCCACGACGCGAGCGCTACATCGCTATAGCCACCCTGTGATTCGCGGAACACCACGATGTCACCATAATCGGGCGCCACTGAAACCTGACCAGCCACGAGCTGTCCGAGTTCGGCTACCTTGGCCCAATCGACCATCCCTGTTCTCGTTAGCCTGATGAGCGGTTGATCGAGCTTTGTGTCGTAGTATCCCAGTTCATGCACCTTGCTCGACACAACGATGCGACTTGCCCGCAAATAGACCTCGTCATCAAACTCGTTCGGTCGTCCAGCGCCGAACACCGAAAGGCCGGGATGAAGCCATTTACCAAGCAATGCCGGTTCGGGAGAATTGGTGCTTACGAGGACGATCTCCGCCGATTCTAGGGCTTCCTGAGGAGAGGGAACGGCTCGTACAGATACTCCAAGCCTGCGAGCAGCCTGCTGAGCGAATAACTCCCGCCGGCCGGGATTTCTGCTGTATACCGCTACTTGCTCGATCGGCCTGAGCGAAGCTGCCGCCTCAACGAGTGTCATTGCAATTTTGCCGCTGCCGATCAGCGCGGCCGATTTCGCTCCGGGCTTGGCTAAACGCTCCAGAGCGAGCCCGACTGTGGCACCGATGCGAAGTGAGCTGAACGGATAGCCCATAATGGCAAGGAGATTGCCAGAGGTCATTTCGAAGAGCAGTGCCAATGCCTCACCCCCCGTAACGCTTATCCTCAACCCCACCCTGTCCTCGGCAGGTAGACCGCCCGCTACCAGACGTATTCCACGGTCCATCAGCCGAAGAGGCGGCACTGCGCTTACCCGGCCCTCCGCTTGACCGTGATAGGTCCTTTCCAGTACAGCCATTGCTTGGCGCAAATCCATAAGATTATCTATCTCCGCCCTCCGCAGCAATATCGCCACGAACATTCCTTCCGAAAGGTTTTGAAGTCTCCCATGGGCTGTTCCAATCCGGATGGGAAACACTCATTGCCAAATCATCACATCAACAGTCGAGGCTTCAATTCATTCAAAAAAAGCTGCTTCTGGCCCATCCGGTCCGGTGAGGCCAGCCGTGCTACGATCGCCGTCAGACCGGCATCGATGTACTCCCTGAGCGTTTTGGCGCATTCCCGCGGGGTGCCGAAAAGCGTAAAATGATGACCCAGCTTCGCCCTGGGTTGGCGAAAAAAGCTCTCCATCCACTTCCAGCCCTCTTCGCGGGCCGCATCCCCGTTCCCATTCAAGTTAAAGGTGGCATATAGGGTAGATGAAGTAACTTTGCCCGCCCTGCCAAACTCCTTCGCAAAGGTATCGATTCTCCGACGCCCTGCAATGAACTCATCCAGCGTGGGTGAGGTCGTGAACCATCCATCCCCGTACCGAGCGACCCGTTTAAAGGCATTCTCATGATCATCCGCCGCAATCCAAATAGGGATAGTTGGTTTCTGGACCGGTTTGGGCAAAATTCCAATTTCTTTGAACTGATAGTATTTGCCCTCGAAGGCAAACGATTTTTCGGTCCACAAGCGCCGCATGATCATAATAGATTCGCTCAATCGACCTGCCTTCTGGTGAAACGGAACGCCACAGGCGATGAACTGGCGTTCGATGTATTCATGCATAGGCGCAACACTCACTCCGAGTATGATGCGGCCGCCAGAAATGACATCCAAGGTGGCAAGGCCATGGGCCAGCAACACTGGGTTTCGAAGCGCCGGCAGAAACGGAACCGCCCCGATTTTTATCCTGCTTGTCTTCATCGCCAAGGCAGCCATGGTGAGCAGACAATCTCCGCGTGCCTTATTCAATATCGTCACGCTGTCGCCTAGCCACACATGATCAAATCCGGCCTCCTCGGCACCCGCCGCCTCCTCCCAAATCTCCTCGAAGCTGGCAACGCCTCCGTCCCTAATTAACTGACGGCTGTGGAGCAATAGACCTATTTCCAGGGCGGACTTCGCCATTAAGTGTTTTGCTCCACCACTATCAATTTCAGCTCCCGCCTGCCTAAGCGCCGCGCACCGTTCTCGGTCACCACCACCGTATCACCGATGCTAGCCCTCCCCTTCCCGTGGGCAAGACGAATCTGTGGTTTCAAAATAAAAACCATGCCGCCCTGAAGCTCTTTGGACCCTAACCTCTCCACGTCCTTGTCCCCCATGAGCGCCGGTCCATCATCACCTAATCCGCGCGCATGCATCATCGGATGGCTCCAAAGATACTTCCCCTTTCCATGCCGCTCCACAGTCTCGCGATAAGTATCGACGAGTTTGCCAAAGCTGACTCCGGGACGCATTTTTTCCAGGACGGCATGAAAGCAGGCTGCGGAGACATCGACCATGTCCGCATAGTCCTCTTGGGGCCTTCCAAGAACCAACGGGCTCACCGCCTGCGCCGCGTAGCCCCCGTACTTGGCCTCGATCTCGCTAATGACCCGATCACTCATCTGAATCACCCGGTTGGTTGGGACAAAGGAGCTCTGGGTCAGCTCAGGACCCGTGCTGAGAAAAAAAAGCGTCGGCAGCTCCCCTCCATTCGAGAGCATGGCATGAATCATCGCGCCATAAAGTTCCTTCTCCGTGGCTCCCGGCCGAGCACTCTCCTTCATCGTCTCAATCATCTTCTCTATGATCTGCATCGAGCGCTCTAAAAAAGAGACTTCCTCTTGGCTCTTGATAGCCCTGACGTCTTGCATGAGGCTGGTGGCATTCTCAATCTCCGCCTGGGGAAAAGCATCCCTCAGGGCTTTCACCGTGGCATGCGGAATGATGCCGTCCGGGGCACG
>JAUXIP010000178.1 GCA_030620935.1 Deltaproteobacteria bacterium
CTTTCTTTGCCGACTGAAGCGAAATCTCATGTTCCGCAGACTTTCCTCCAAAGAGAATCGCTACCCGGTGTTTTTGCTTAATTGCGTAAATTGTCCCAAGGTCGGATTCGATATTGTATCGGGGTAACAAAAAAAACAGCAATCATGCTAACAGATCTTTCCGGCTAACGCTATAAGATATTTTGGAAAGACATTCTTTGCCTCCCATTGACTGTCCCATATCAGGAGGCTAACTTGCCTCTTATGGTAGTGAGCGTAGGCGTCGATATGACCGAGATATCGCGCATAAGGCAGGCGCTGGAACATCCTAAGATCGGTCTCAGATTCCGCGACCGGGTCTACACGGAAAATGAGATCCGCTATTGCGACAAGAAGCAGCGTGGCAAATATGAGAGCTATGCGGGACGCTTTGCCGCGAAAGAGGCGGTCATGAAGGCCTTGGGAAGAGGGTGGGGATCCAAGGTGAGCTGGCGAGACATTGAGATTCTCCCTGCCCCGGGCGGGAAGCCTGAAGTGTATCTTCATAACAAAACGTCCGCATTGGCTCGGGAACTCGGCATCCAGCACGTGTCCCTTTCCATTACACACACGCAGCAATATGCTATGGCTTATGTCATCGCCCAAGGCGAGTAACGAATGTAATATAGGTGTTACTTTTCTTGTTTCCTGTCGGAGAGAAGAAAGAGAGCCCCCAGAGCCCAGATCCCCAAGAGCAAGCCGCCGAGAGTCCAAAAATTTTTGTTACGTCCGTTCTGAGCTGCTATCAGACAGCAAAGGACGGCATCGGTGACGTGAATAACCAAGGCTGTACGAAAAAGGGTTGTAGCCTCTAGGTCAAGTCGAATGAAGTAGAGACCGGAGAGATAACCAAGAATTGTTTCAAATACCATCAGCCTGCTGAAAAAGGCCCATCTGCCATAGCCTGCCATTGGCAGGCGTTACGATCGTCGTGCTGCGACCCGCTCGCTCCGACGTACTGCTCAAGTACGCCTGCGCTCGTCGGCTTCTCGCGCGCCTCGCATCTGGGACCTTTTTGACCAGGCTGAGAGCAGAGTTTTTCAACACCTGCCATGGTCTGTCAAGAGTGCAGTCCCATTTGCAACAATTTAGCCGTTAACCGACAAATCAATAACCGAGCCCGCCCCCTATCGACAGTCAGGGCCTTGACGCTGCCTTCTTTTCCCTAATATACTCGATCTCTCCGAAAATAGTAAACTTGCCATGGCCGTTAAAACCATCCAGTGGAACAATAATCACGTTGTCATGCTCGATCAGCGTCTTCTCCCCAACAAAGAGATCTATCGTGTCTATCGTGATTACACCGAGGTGGCCCGCGCTATCCGCGAGATGGTGATCCGTGGGGCGCCTGCGATCGGCGTGGCGGCGGCGATGGGGGTCGCCCTAGGGGCCCTGCGGGTGAGGGGCAAAAATTTTGATCGGGAGATTGAGCGCATCTTCGGGACCCTTGCGAAAACTCGTCCGACCGCGGTCAATCTTTTCTGGGCGCTTAAACGGATGCGCAGGGTCTATATCGAAAAGAGAAGCCTGGGCGTAGAGGCCGTGAAGCGACTTCTCAAGGAAGAGGCGCAAAAGATTTATGAAGAGGATATCGCCACTAATCGCCTCCTGGGTAAGTTAGGCGCGAAGCTGCTCGGAAAGTCCACTCATATTCTCACGCATTGCAATGCAGGCGCCTTGGCTACGGCCGGCTACGGAACCGCTTTGGGAGTGGTCCGCGCCATGAAAGAGTCGGGAAAAGAGGTAGAAGTGTTGGCTAACGAGACCCGACCCTTTCTGCAAGGAGCGCGACTCACGGCCTGGGAGCTCAAAAAAGACAAGATCCCGGTGACCCTTCTGACGGACAATATGGTCGGCTATTCCATGCAGCACGGCAAGGTCGACGCCGTGGTCGTAGGATGTGACCGGGTGGCTGCTAATGGAGACGTGGCCAATAAGATCGGGACCTACGGAATTGCCGTATTGGCCCGAAGGCATAACATCCCCTTCTATGTGGCCGGTCCGACCTCTTCCATCGACTTAGAATGCCCCTCCGGAGCGGAGATTCCGATCGAGCAAAGAGATCCTAAAGAGGTCTCCCATTTCCTTGGGCGCGCTATCGCCCCGAAGGGAATACGCATCCTCAATCCCGCCTTTGATATCACCCACCACGACTTGGTTTCGGCCATCATCACGGAGAAGGGTGTGATCATTGCACCCTACGATCGGAATATCCGTGCCCATGTCCATTATTCGTAAACAGGACGAGCTGGAAGAATTTTTCCATCAGTCCGGTAAGCCTCGAGAGCAGTGGCGCGTGGGGACGGAATACGAGAAAGTCGGCATTCAACGCCGGACTGGGAAGGCCGTCTCCTACACAGGGCCGGGCGGAGTCGAAGTCATCCTCAAGGCCTTGGTCGAGGAATATGGCTGGCAGCCCCAGGAAGAGCAGGGCCATGTGATCGGGTTGGTTCGGGAGAAGGCTCAAGTTCACCTGGAGCCCGGAGGACAGATAGAGCTTAGCGGCGAGCCGTGCAAAAATATCCACTGCTCCCACGAGGAATATACCCGGCACATCCAAGAACTGATTACAGTGGCCGAGAAGTTGGACGTGGTCTTTCTGGGTCTGGGAATTCAGCCGGTCAGCCGGCTTGATGAGATCGAATGGGTGCCGAAGAAGCGCTACAGAATCATGGCGCCTTACATGCAGCGGGTAGGCCGGATGGGTCACCGCATGATGAAGCAGACCGCTACGGTTCAGGCCAATATCGACTACAGCGAGGAGAGAGACGCTATGGCCAAGTTCCGTACCGCTATGGGACTCTCTCCCCTCATCACGGCTATCTTCGCCAATTCTCCCATATCCGAGGGAGCGCTCAACGGCTATAAGAGTTTTCGGGAGCATATCTGGACGGATACGGACAAGAGCCGTTCTGGGCTGCTTCCTTTCGCTTTCTTTCCCGAAGTCTCGTTTGCCCACTACGTGGAATATGCCCTGGATGTTCCGATGTACTTTATCATTCGGGACGGAAGTTACATTGATCTTACCGGCATACCTTTCCGTCATTTTCTCACTCACGGCCACCAAGGCCATCAGGCGACGATAGAGGATTGGGATACTCATCTTACGACGCTCTTTCCCGAAGTCAGGATCAAACGCTTCATGGAGATCCGCTCCGCCGACAGCCAGGCTCCTGAACTCATGCTCGCCTTGCCGGCGCTCATTAAAGGAGTGCTCTATGAATCCGACTGCCTCCAGGCGGCCTGGGACCTGGTCAAAGGGTGGTCGTGGGATGAAAGAATGGAGTGTTATTTTGACTCACATCGAGATGCCCTTGGTGCCCGTGTCCGGCGCCATTCTGTTCTCGATCTGGCCAAGGAGCTTGTTGAGATAGCGTGGGAGGGTTTGAAGCGACAGGGAGAGCGGAATCGAAAAGGAGAGGATGAGACGATTTATCTCAATCCTCTTAAAGACTTGGTGTTCCAGGGAAAATGCCCCGCCGATATACTGGCGCAAAAATGGGAGGGGGAGCTGGAACGCGATATCAAGAAGTTAATCGACTACAGTGCCTATAAACTGCCGTGAGATACCTTGCACTTTTTTCGCTATGCTCCGGCCTAAAGCAAACGCAATGAGTGCGTTTGCTTTGGGGCAATGGAGCAGTGGAACAGTAGAGCGATAATTGGGAGTCAAAGTGCTCCATGCGGTCCAATGCTCTAATGCTCAATTGTCACAAATTTAAATGCGTTTGTATTAGTTCCCTTACTGGAATCAAAGACGTGTTACGTTCTAGCAGCACCATGTGGGGCTAGGGCGGCGGTGATGCTATTATGCAGATGGCCATTATCCGCGATAAACCCACTCACCAGGGTGTTGGGGTGATTAAACGTGAAGGGGGTATTGTTTAGATCTACGCAACGTCCGCCAGCTTCTGCAACCAGAAACACACCGGCACAAATATCCCATTCATTCTTGGGTCCGCGACTCCACGAGGCATCGCACAAGCCAGCAGCGACCCGCGCCAGTTTATAAGCAGTGCTGCCCACTATATGAATGTGTAGGAGCTCTTCAAAGGGTTTAAATTCACCACGTTTGCACTCAGAACGGCTAGCATCAACCAGGGCACCGTTGAGTTGGGTGCGGTTTGTGACTTGTGTTCGGTTGCCATTGAGAAACGTACCACCGCTTTGTGTTCCATAAAAGAGTTCGTCCTTAGCTGGGTTGTAAATAACACCTAAAATGGGTAGTCCATTCTCTACCAAGGCAACAGAGACGGCTAACTCCGGGATCCCCATGATGAACTCTATGGTGCGGTCTAGTGGATCGACAATCCATACCCTCTCTTTTTGCAGGCGTTCTGGTTGATCAACGGATTCTTCACTTAACCAACCGGCTTCCGAAAGGCGTGCGGTTAGATGTTGCTTGAGTACAGTCTCAGCCGCATAGTCAGCCTCCGTCACCGGATTGTTCGGTGATTTGTCTTTCACGTTATACGAGGACTTGTAGTACTGCATGATGGCAGCCCCGGCCATCTTTGCAATCTCGATCGTGTCTTTCAGTAGTATTTCCATAGCAAGTTTTTCCCTAATGTGTACTTTTCCTACATACAGGTCAAATGCCTGTACCTGTTCACTACAGGGTTGACATACATTCCTATTTGACCATTGGCCGAATTTTCCCCAATACCTTGAGTGTCTCTCTCTTCAACTCCTCACTTAGATCAAAAACGACTGCATCGTCTTTCGAGATGATATAGATGAAGCCTTTATCTACCCCTTTCTGGTAAAGATCTTCCAGCAATAGGGCATAGCCCCAGAGTTGAAAATGTGATTCTTGTGAGGATCCCGTGTCGTAAATTTGAAACCCACTGGAAAGAGACCAGCGGCGCTGTCAAAAAGCAAATCCAATTTTCTCGACGGGTGGTAGAATGCCAGAAGGGACGTGCCCCGGCAAGAAGCGACGTCCTGGGGCGAGTTTTCTATTATAGGGATCGGCTCGCCCGTTCAGGGCGAGTCGACCTTCCGTAGTAACAGCTAGTCGGAAATTACTACCAAGCTTCGTAGCTTCGGGTCAAACCAAAACAGCAAGCAAAAATTACTAGACAATTTTCGGGTGTTTGTGTAAATTTACGGGGCAAGGTGAAGAAGACAAAATACATCGTGGTGGAAGGGCCGATTGGCGTGGGGAAGAGCAGCCTGGCGAAGCTTCTCGCCGCGGAATTTCAGGCGCGGACTGTCTTTGAAAAAGTTGAGGAAAACCCATTTTTAGCCAAATTTTACGAGGATAGAGAAACCTACGCTTTTCAAACCCAGCTCTTCTTCCTACTCAGTCGCTATCAGCAACAGAGAGACC
>JAUXIP010000268.1 GCA_030620935.1 Deltaproteobacteria bacterium
ACGGCATCTTTGTTAAAGGCGTCCAACACGATCAGGTCATAGCGGGCTCGTGTCCGAGTCAGAAAAAGTCGTCCGTCCTGCGCGTGAACACGCAGCCTGTGTCCTTCTTTGAAGGAGAAATATTTTTTGGCGACCTGAATCACTTCGGGATCGATCTCGGCGACGTCGATTTCCAACTTGGGGAACTCCCTTTTGTATTTATTCGGCATTGAGCCGCCGCCCAAGCCGATCATCAACATTTTCTTCGCCTCGGGCTGGAAGGCCAGACCCAGAGAGACGTAACGGTAATAAAGCAGCCGTAGCGCGGTGGGGTCTTTCACGCTCGCAGCGCTTTGAAGAGTGCGATCAAAGTAGAGAAAGCGGGTGTCGCCGTCTTCTTCGACGCGGATCCGGTGGTAGAATGAGTCCTTTTCATAGATCGTTCTTGCGCTCGCCCAGACCAGTCCGTCCGGCGCCCAAGTGGCGAGCGCAAAGAAACACAGGGCTGCCAGTATTCTTACTGTTCCAGCCGCCATCTCTATCTCGCCTTGGCGACCGCGCGCCAAGGGCCATACGAGGAGCGAGAGAAAAATGAGGGTTATTCCCAATGAATGGATAATGTTGCTTACCCCGATTAGCGGGATGAGGTAGAAGGCGGTAAGGAGAGTGCCGAAGATGCTGCCGCAGGTGGATATCGCGTAGAGAGTTCCTGCGGTGCTCCCGACCGTGGAGAGGGTCGTAGCGGCCAGGCGAATGGCGTAGGGAGAGATGGTCCCTAGGAAAACACCCGGCAGAAGAAAGAAAATCGTGCTGGCTAAGAGAGGGTTGTATCGGGCGCCGAAGTCGATGCCGGCAATCCACAGATTGACGGCGGGGTAAATAAAGGGGAGAAAGAAGATCAGGAACCCGGGAATTAGCAGCAAGAGGCGAAGCCTGGCAAAAGAGGGATTGTGGGCGGAGAGCCGTCCGCCCCAGTAATAGCCGATGCTCAGGGCGGCCAAGACGACGGAGATCAGACTTCCCCACACAAAGATGGAGTTGCCGAAGTAGGGAGCGAGCACCCGGCTGCCGATGATCTCCAGGCTCATCAGCACTACGCCGCTGATAAAAACAATCACGTTGAGCAAAAAATGGATCATCTTCACTCCTCCCAGCCTTGTTCTTCATACTCATCTACCAACGTCAACGGTTCCAACAGCTCCTCGGGGATTCCCTCGACAAACTGGGAGGGGCGGGAGAGAACGGCGTGCAACCCCCGGTCGAAGATCCTGGTCGGATAAGTGATAAACAGACTTTCCTTGGCGCGGGTGGCCGCTACATAGAGGAGCCTTCGCTCTTCCTCGATCTCCTCCTGGGTATTGATGTTGTAGTAGGAAGGGAATCTTCCTTCTAAGGCCCATATGATGAAGACCGAGTGCCACTCCAGCCCCTTGGCCGAATGAACCGTAGACAGCACCAGCGGCCCCTCGTCGGGGTCGACCGCCAGTGCCCCTGCGACACTGCTCGTGGGAGGCTCCAGGGCCATGTCGCTGAGCAGGCGTTCCAAACTTCTATAGCGCTCGGTCATCCCCTGAAAGTGCTCCAAGTCTTTGAGTCTCTTAGGATGGTCATCCGGGTATTTCCGTTTAAGAATGGGAAGGTAGTACTGCATGAGATACTGAGCCTTTTCAGCCGGGCGCTGGCTCTCTGAGCAGATATCTAAAACCTTTGCCAATGTCCTTAGCCCGTGTGCAACCCTGCCTTTGGCATCGAAAGAGCGCAACCTCTCCGTCGGATGGTTCCCATCTTGGAGCCAGCGAGTGATCTTTTGACCGAGTTGGGTCCCCACGCCTTCCAGGAGTATCAGGACGCGTCCCCACGAGACGGTATCCTGCGGGTTGGAGAGGACCCTCAGGTGGGCGAGAAGATCTTTGATATGAGCGGTCTCCATAAATTGGAAGCCGCCCCTTTTGACGAAAGGTATGTTGTGCCGCGTCAGCTCGATTTCCAGATCGAAGGAATGGAAGCTGGAACGGAAAAGCACGGCGATGTCCCAGAGCGGCACTCCCTCCTCCCTCAACTCCAGCACTTTCTGACAGACAAAGCGAGATTGCATCTGCTCGCTTTCCGCCTGGACCAGGACAGGAGTATCCCCCTCGACTTTCCGAGTAAAAAGGTTCTTTTCGTATTTTTCCGTCGCCCGCCGGATGATTTCGTTGGTGAGATTCAGGATAGGCTGGGTGCTGCGATAATTTTCTTCGAGCGAGATGATCCGGCTCCCGGGAAACTCCTTGGGGAAGTCCATGATGTTTCGGAAGTCGGCCCCGCGAAAAGAGTAGATGCTTTGAGCATCGTCCCCGACCGCCATGACGTTGTCGTGCGTTGTGGCCATGAGGCGGATAATCCGGGACTGCAAGTGATTGATGTCCTGGTATTCATCGACCATGATGAAGCGGTAGATGTCGGAGAGACGGCGGCGCACCTCCTCATGTTCGGCCAGAAGATCCCTGAGCTTGATCAGGAGATCGTCATAGTCGAGCAGGGCCCTCTCTTTCTTATACCGCACATAGCGCTCGTAGAGCTGGAGCAATTCCTCCAGCGAGTCGGAGAGGTGAGGGTAGTCCCGCTCGACCAAATCCGGAATGGTCCATTGTTTGTTGACTGCCATGCTGTAGATCTCAGCCACGGTTTGCTTGCGGGGAAAGCGTCTCTCCTTGGTGTTGAGGCCCATCTCCGCGCGCATGTGCTGGATCACGTCCTCGCTGTCGGAGCGGTCCATGATCGTAAAGCCGGGAGAGAGATCGATTTCCCGCCCGTAGTGGCGGAGGATCCCATTGGCAAAGGAGTGAAAGGTTCCTCCGGCCACTTTGTCGCAACGGTTGTCGATCAGGAGGCTCGCTCTGCGGAGCATCTCTTCAGCGGCGCGGCGGGTAAAGGTGAGAAGCAGGATCGAGCGAGGATCGATGCCGACCTCTATCAGGTAAGCGACGCGGTGGACCAGAGTACGAGTCTTTCCGGTCCCGGCGCCGGCGACGACCAGCAGCGGCCCTTCAAGGGTGGTAACGGCCTGATGCTGGGCTTCGTTGAGCTCGCGGCGGTAGTCGATGCCGGAAGGACTGCGCGCCGTCAAGTCGGATTTTTTTAAAATATATTTCCGTGCCAAGTGGAATCCGTTTGTGCATTAATTTATCGACTTTTTCCCAGGGTAGCAAGCATTCCTTTCATAGGCGTCAGCGCTTAGCCTTCAGCTCTCAGCCCGGAAGCTTGACGCCTCCGGATGCTTCGTCTAATTCTATGCTCAGCAGCATGAAAACATTGACGCTCAATACCTGGGGAGAGCGTGGCCCGTGGAAAGAAAGATGGGAAGTCATCCTCAAAGGGCTGGATGCACATGCCCCTGATGTCATCGCCTTTCAGGAACTTTTTAATCCGGATTGGTGCAGGGAATTTTCCAAAAGAGCATCCTATCCGTTTGCCGCTTTTCCCGGCTCCTCCGCTTCAGGCCTTGTCTTTCTAAGCCGCCTCCCGATTCAAAAAAGTCGACTTTACACTATGAAACGGAAGTCTCCCTATGAAAATTTTGGTCGGTATGCCCTTTGGGCCGTGCTGAGATGGGGCAATCGTCCGGTGCATTTTTTCAACACTCACCTCTCTTGGAAGCTTGAGGATCAGGCCACCCGAAGAGTCCAAGTCGAAGAGGTCTGGAAATGGATCAAAACAAATGTCAATGGAGGAGAGATTGTGCTTATGGGAGACATGAATGCGACGCCCGATTCGGACGAGATAACTTGGTTTCTTAAAGAGGCGGGGTTTATCGATGTCTATGGATATCTTCATCCGAACGAGACGGGATTTAGCTGGGATAATAGGAACCGCTTTGCCGGCTCCCACACTCCTTCCTTACCCGATCGCCGTATCGATTTTATTTTCGTCAAAGGAGAAAGATTGGTTGAAAGTCTTGCAGAATGCCGTCTAGTTTACACCGACTGTGATCCGCAAGGTATTTTTGCCTCGGATCACTTTGGAGTGCTGGCAGAATTTGCGGAGTCGCTGGACGTAAAAAGCGCCGCCTAACAGTTTGGTTGTCCCTCATTTCTTCCCTCGTGTCTTTTCCAGCGCCTGTTTCACTTTGAGGCGGAGATCGATGACGTCGAAGGGCTTGACGACATAATCGAAGGCGCCAGAGCTCATTGCAGAGGCCACTGCCCGCCCTGCGTTCAGTGCTGTGAGCATGATGACCTGGCATTGAGGA
>JAUXIP010000406.1 GCA_030620935.1 Deltaproteobacteria bacterium
ATGGTGGCCGGATTTTTTATCGGAGGATATGGTTTCCATTCTGTTTTTATCATGGCAGCTGCATTTGCATTTCTTGCGGCGCTTATCGTCGCACCTCTCCGGTTGTACCGTGGCGATTCACATTGAGATTCATAGGTGGAATTTAAAGGGTCGGTAGTTGTTTCACATAACCCACAAACCTTCATTCCCTTGACAGAACCGGCCAAGCACAGTAGTCGAAGAACCCATGGCCGATGATCAAAAGGGTCAACCGCCGCAAAAGAAAAGATTTCTGATACGGACGCTGGACCGGGTGGAGCGTTGGGGAAACAAGCTGCCTCATCCCTTTGCGCTTTTTCTTCTCTTCTCCCTCGGCGTCCTCGTATTGTCGTGGTTCGCCTCGATGTTTGGTCTCTCGGCTATTCACCCGGCGACCGGGGAAAAGATCGACGTAGTCAACCTCCTCAATCGCCAAGGCATTCAAAATATTTTGACTAAAGCGGTGAGTAACTTCACCGGTTTCGCCCCTTTGGGGACGGTGCTAGTGGCTATGCTCGGGGTCGGAGTGGCCGAGCGAAGCGGTCTTTTCGCTGCCGGACTGAAGGCGCTCGTAGCGGGAGTGCCGTCCTGGTTGATAACGGCTGCGCTGGTTTTTGCCGCCATCAATGCCAGCATGGCGGTCGATGCCGGCTATGTGATTCTCATCCCGTTGGGCGCAGTGCTTTTTGCCGGTATCGGACGCCATCCTATTGCCGGTTTGGTCGCGGCCTTTGCCGGCGTCTCCGCGGGATTCAGCGCCAACGTTCTGCTTACGGCTCTGGATCCCTTGCTTGCGGGGCTCACACAAGAAGCCGCTCGTCTTTACGACCCCAATTACACTGTGCCGGTGACCGCCAACTACTACTTGATGATCGCGTCCACTTTTTTGCTGACGCTAATTGCCGTCTGGGTGACGGTCAAAATTACAGAGCCGAGACTAGGATCTTATCAGGGTGCAGGGTCGACTTTTTTGGAAACTTTGACGACCGTGGAAAAGAGGGGACTCGTTGCCGCCGGTGTTACCGTGTTGATCGAGATTTCTCTCCTGCTGATGCTGATCCTTCCGGAAAATGGACTCTTGCGCGATTCTCAAGGCGGGCTCGGCCCCTTTTTCCAGGGGATGGTTCTCTTGATGGCCGTTGGTTTCTTGCTCCCAGGCCTGGTCTATGGTTTGGCGGCGGGGACCATTGCGAATAATCATGACGTGGGCCGGATGGTCGAAGAGACGATGGGCACAATGGGAAGTTACATCGCCCTTGCCTTTGCCGCGAGTCAATTTGTGGCCTATTTTAATTGGTCCAATCTGGGTTTGATCTTCGCGGTCATTGGCGCAGACTTTCTGCGGGCTACTGGGCTCGCCGGCATTCCTCTGATCCTGCTGTTCATTGGAGTATGCGGCCTCATCAACTTTTTTATCGCTAGCGCCTCTGCCAAGTGGGCCGTCATGGGCCCGGTCTTTGTTCCCATGCTGATGATCCTGGGATACTCCCCGGAACTTGCACAAGCGGCCTACCGCGTCGGAGATTCGGTAACCAACATTGTCACGCCGCTTATGCCGTACCTACCGCTCATTATCGCGTTCGCCAGGAAATACGAACCCAAGATAGGCTTGGGAACTCTCTTGGCGATGATGCTGCCTTACTCGGTGGCCTTCGCTATCGGCTGGACGCTGCTGTTGACCATCTGGCTCCTGCTTGGTATTCCGATCGGCCCCGGTTCTTCTTTGATCTATCCCCCGGTCTCTGGATAAGCATCCGGAAACAGGTCGAAGTTCTGGATGAATAAAAAACCAAATAGATCTCCCTTTCTCTGATCTAGAGGAAGGGTGTCTGAGGAGAAATGGGTATGAAACCAAAGAGGATCGCAGCCCTGGTTTTGCTTGGGCTGTTTTTAATTGTTCTATTCCAGAATACTCAGGTGGTCGTTCTGCGACTGCTCTTTTGGGAAATCAGCATGTCGCAAATTCTTCTGACTTTTCTGACGGCGCTGATCTGGTTCGTTGCCGGCTATCTTGTGGCGAAGATGGCACGTGGTCGGCAGAGAGGGACCTAAGCCGAAGTACTCACGCTGGAAGCCCTTCGTGCGCAATTCCTTCCGGCCGCATGCAATAGTTCTCTACCTCGAGGACCACCCAGTCCAACCCCTTTAGGTGCTTACTCCAACGGTCTGGGCCTACCGACTCGCTTCTCGTCCCTGTGCATGCGGCCTCCAAGACTTGCGCACTCGGGCTTCGGCTTAAGGTGAGGGAGAAGGGTCTTTTAAAAATACTCTATGTGAAGAAGAAGTTAGAAGCGGATTACAGTAGCGCCCCAGGCGAAGCCCGCGCCGAAGGCATTGAGAAGAACGATATCGCCGGGGTGAATGCGGCCTTGTCTACGCGCCTCATCCAAGGCAACCGGGATGGAAGCCGCCGAGGTATTGCCGTACTTGTCTAGGTTTACCACCACCTTGTCCATCGACACGCCCAAGCGTTCCGCTAGTGCGGTAATAATTCTATGGTTCGCCTGGTGGGGAATGACCAGGGAAACTTGGTCGATATCGACTCCGGCTTCTTTCAAGGCGTCGCGGCTGATCTCCTCCATGGAGCGCACGGCAACTTTGAAAACCTCTTTCCCATTCATGGTTATGGTGTGCTCATTTTTCTGTACGGTATCGAGATTTGCTGGTTTAAGAGAGCCTCCCGCAGGGACATAGAGGGTTTTC
>JAUXIP010000149.1 GCA_030620935.1 Deltaproteobacteria bacterium
CTCGGCAAAATAGGCAAGACCGATCGTCTCATTCATAAGAGAGAGTCCAGGCCCCGATGTGCCGGTCATAGCGCGCACTCCGGCCCAGCCCGCTCCGATCACCATACTTGCCGCGGCGATCTCATCCTCCGCCTGAATGACGGCATAGTTGGCTTTACCGTCTTTGGCTTTGCGCAGGCGCGGAATATAGTGCTCCAGAGCTTCGGCAAGAGAGCTGGAAGGGGTGATCGGATACCAGGAGACAAAAGAAACACCGCCAAAGATCGCCCCCAGAGCGCAGGCCGTATTGCCTTCGGTGATGATTTTTCCCTCGTTGCCGTTGGGGATCGCCTTTAGCCGTGCGATATTTTGACTCAGCCCATTTTCTTTCATGTAGTCATAACCCGCCTGGATACAGATCAGGTTGGACTCGATGACGACGGGTTTTTTGCCGAAGGTGTCTTGCAGCACCTCTTTGATGGTCTCCATGTCGATACCGAACAGGTAAGCCAGGGCGCCGACATAGATCATATTTCTTTGCTTGGTCCTGAGCGGTGACGCCGGTACCAGCTTCTGGATGAGCTTGTTCGCCGGAACCCCTAAATACTGAACACCTTCTCGCTTCAGATGAGAAGCCAGGGGGGTCGAATCATCGTAGAGAATGACTCCTCCCTCCCTCACCCGGTGAATGTCCTTTGCCGCCGTAGCATTGTTGAACATGACCATCACGTCGATCACGTCTTTTCGCGACATATAACCGTCGGCGCAAGCCCGCACCTGATACCAGGTAGGCAGCCCCTGGATATTCGAGGGGAACATGTTTTTTGAAGAGCAAGGTATGCCCATCTTAAAAATGGCTTTGAAGAGAATGGTATTCGCAGAAGTGCTCCCCGTGCCGTTTTCCGTGGCCACACTAATACTTAGGTCATTAATCACAGGTGTTTCCATCGTTTGATCCGCTGCTCTCCTTTTTTGTTCAAATTTATCATTTTAACATAGAGACTTGAAGAGACGAGAAATTCTGATCTCGCCAATCTTTTTCGTCCTATCCCGGAGTGTAATGCTCGTCGGAGTCCCAGAACTCTTCGACTTCCTTCCAGGATTTTCGGACGGCTTCGTCCACGTCCAATGCCTTGGCGTACTTGAGAACATCTCCCATCGATACGACGCCGACCAGCTCTCCCTTGTCCCCTAGGATCGGCAGGTTTCGAAATCCTTTTTGGTACATCTCGGCCAAGATCTCCCCGACAAGAGCGGAATGACTTGCGCTCTCGAAATCGGCTGTCATAACTTCCTTGACGGGGGTTTTTCGGGTGTCGATATGTTTAGTGGCGACCCTTTTTAAGACGTCCCGCTCGGTAAAAATCCCTTTCGGCTCTCCCTTGTCCTGTACGACGACACCCGTGTTGTTTTTCTGAACCATGATCTCGATCGTTTCATAGATCGGCTGAGAGACATTTACCGTGACGGGCCTGCCGGAGAGGATACTACCGATGGTGCGACTGTCCTTGAGACCTTGGCCTAACTTTACCGCAAGTTTGAGAATGTCTCGCATGGATACCATGCCGACGATCGCCCGTTCTTTTCCGTGGATCAGCAAGTGGCGGAACTTTTTCTGGTACATCTTCCCCAAGGCGTCGACAATATGGGTTTCCTCATCCACGGCAAAGATGGGTGCGCTCATGACTTCTTGGATGCCGGTCTTCTTGAGATCCAATTTTTTGTTCATGACCCGTTTCAGGACGTCCCGTTCCGTAAAAATTCCCGCAGGCACTTGCTTGTCCGTGAGCACCACGCACCCTACATTTTTAGCCGTCATCGTCTCCATAACATCCTGGACCGAACGAGATACTTCGGCCGTGATGACTTCCGGGGTCATGATTTCACTTACTTTGTTGGTCAACATAAGTACCTCCACTCCCGCCCCGTTGCCGTTGAAAACCGAGGTCAGGATTCAGTAAAATATGTCTCTTTTCTCCCGTCGGTGCAAGGGGGGCAGTCAATGAGACCGTCGGGATTCAATTCCTCCGCCGGCAAAAGATTGCAGAGAAGAAAGATGCGTGTTAGGTTTATTCATCGTTTTCTAGAGTGACGGAATATGAGTCGAAGGGAAACAGAATTCGACCATGAAGTGGTCACCGAGACAAAGAAAAAGCTCAAAAAGCCCCCTCTTTATAGGGTATTGTTGCACAATGACGATTACACCACCAAGGAATTCGTCGTCCAGGTTCTCCAACACGTCTTTCACAAAGAACATACCGAGGCCGTCCAGATTATGCTCCATGTCCATAAAAGAGGGATCGGAGTCGCCGGTGTCTTCACTTATGAGGTCGCCGAGACCAAGGTGGTGTTGGTCGAAAGTTTGGCCCGGCAGCACGAGTATCCCTTAAAGTGCACTATGGAAGAAGCCTGATATGATCAGCAAAGAGCTAGAGGCAACACTCCATTTAGCCTTCACCGAGGCAAAGCGCCAGCGTCATGAGTTCATCTGTGTCGAGCATCTTTTGTATGCTCTGCTCCAGGACAAAGACGCCAGCGCGGCCATCGTCAGCTGCGGCGGCGATATCGCACGGATCAAAAAGAAGCTGGAGGAGTTTTTTCAGACCCATCTGGAGTCTCTGCCCGAGGGACTGGAGCATGAGCCGCAGGAAACGATCGGATTCCACCGAGTCCTTCAAAGAGCCGTCATCCATGCCCAATCCGCCGAAAAGAAACAGATCCACGGGGGAAATCTGCTCGTGGCCCTCTTCCGCGAACCGGACTCGTATGCGGTCTATCTGTTGGAGGAAGAAGGAATGGACCGATTCGACATCGTCAACTACATCTCTCATGGGGTTTCCAAAATCCCCACGGAAGCGGAGTGGGCCCCCGGTCCTGAGGAATCGACGCAGGAGGAGCAAGCGAGGCCGGGATCCAACCCATTGGAGGCCTTCACGGTCAACCTGCTGCAGAGCGCCAAAGAAGGAAAGATCGATCCCCTCATCGGTCGAGCAGATGAAATCGAGCGCACCATTCACATCCTCTGCAGGCGGCGTAAAAACAATCCTGTTTATGTCGGGGACCCGGGGGTAGGCAAGACCGCCATCGCTGAAGGGCTGGCTCTAAAGATCCATCAAGGAGAGGTCCCGGATGGTCTCAAAGGGGCCACTATTTATGCCCTGGACATGGGGGCACTGCTTGCCGGGACCAAATTCCGCGGCGACTTTGAGGCGCGGCTAAAGGGTGTTTTGAATGCTCTAAAAAAACAACACGACACCATCCTTTTTATCGACGAGATCCACACCGTGGTCGGCGCCGGCGCTACAACAGGCAGCTCCATGGACGCGTCGAATATCCTCAAGCCGGCTCTAGCCTCCGGTGAGCTCAGATGCATCGGCTCCACGACCTACCACGACTATAAAAGCTATTTTGAAAGAGACCGGGCTCTGGCGCGCCGTTTTCAGAAGATCGAGATCTCCGAGCCCAGCCCGGAGGAAAGCTATCAGATTCTGCAAGGACTGAAGCCGCACTACGAAAAACATCACGGAGTCCATTACACTCCAGCAGCCGTTCGCTCCGCCGTGCACCTCTCCGCCAAACACATCAATGACCGGCGCTTGCCGGACAAGGCGATTGATGTCATCGATGAAGTCGGCGCGTCCGTCAGGATCCTGCCGCCGGACAAGCGGAAAAAGAGCATCGGTCCGAAAGACATAGAAAAAATCGTCGCCAAAATCGCCAAGATCCCGCCCCACAGCGTGTCCGCCTCGGATAAGGAACGACTCCAGAGCCTGGACCGTGACTTGAAGTTGACCGTTTTTGGTCAAGACGTAGCCATCGATACCCTGACCAGCGCCATCAGACTGTCGCGGTCTGGACTGGGCTCGCCGGAAAAACCGATCGGCTGCTTTCTCTTCTCCGGCCCCACCGGCGTAGGCAAAACCGAAGTCGCGAAACAGCTCGCCCACATCCTCGGCGTGGAATTCATCCGCTTCGACATGAGCGAATATATGGAGAAGCACACGGTATCACGCCTTATCGGCGCCCCGCCCGGATACGTGGGCTTCGACCAGGGAGGACTCCTGACCGATGGCGTGAACAGGAACCCCTATGCCGTCCTCTTGTTGGACGAGGTCGAAAAGGCCCATCCCGATCTTTTCAACATCCTCCTTCAGGTCATGGACCATGCCTCTTTGACCGACAACAACGGGAGAAAAGCGGACTTCCGCAACATCATCTTGATCATGACCACGAACGCCGGCGCGCGGGAAATGAGCGGAGCCCCGCTGGGGTTCGGCAAGCGCTCTAACGTCGGCAAGGGCAAAGAGGCTATCGAGAAGATGTTCAGCCCGGAATTTCGCAACCGCCTCGATGCGATGGTCGTTTTTAACTCGCTCAGCCCGGAGGTCATCGAGCGCGTGGTGGATAAGTTCATCCTAGAGCTGGATCTCCAGCTTGAAGAAAAGAAGGTCTTTCTCCAGCTCATGCCCAAGGCGCGTCGCTGGCTGGCCCAAAGAGGGTACGACCCGGTCTTCGGGGCGCGGCCAATGGCGCGCTTGATCCAAACAGAGATCAAGCGCGTGCTTGCCGACGAGATCCTCTTCGGCCGATTGCAAGACGGCGGAAAGGTGGAGATCGACGAGAGCGACGACAAGCTGACCTTTAGCTACAAAGAACCGCCGGCTCCGGAAACTAAGAAATCAATACCAAAAAAACAGCAGCCAGCATAACAGTGCCTTCTGAATTCTGACTCCTGGCTTCTGTATTCTTCCCCTTCTCCGCTTCCATGGGACAAGCCGTCATCATTCTATTTCTAGCCTTTTTTATCCTGGAGTTCCTGATCGAGTCAGGGCTCAACGAGACAAACCTCCGTTATGTCCGTAGGCGCTGGACAGAGCGAAACATCCCCGACTTCCTGCGGAGCCGGATAAGCGATGAAGATTTCCACAAGTCTGTGGAATACACGCTTGCCAAAGGCCGCTTTCAGCGCTGGGCTGAAGTTTATGGGAGCTTGATTGTCCTGTTGGTCCTGTTCGGAGGGGTGCTCCCGACAGTGGACCATCTTTCCCAGAGCCTGGGCAATCAAGTCTCACCAAACCTACAGGCTACGGGAATTTTGTTATGTTTCTGCGTGGGCTTGGTCTTTTCCGTTCTGAGTTTGCCGATCGATCTCTACTCCACCTTCGTGATCGAAGAGCGGTTCGGCTTTAACAAATCCACTCTCAAACTCTACATCACCGACAAGCTGAAAGGGCTGCTCCTCGGAGTCGTGATCGGCGTTCCCTTTCTCTTCGGCGTGCTATGGCTGATGAAAGCATCGGGCACCTATTGGTGGCTCTGGGCTTTTCTCTTTATCTTTGGCTTTCAGTTCCTGATGGTGATCATCTACCCGACATTGATCGCACCCCTGTTTAACAAATTCGAGCCCTTAAAAGAGGGGGAGCTGCGCCAGGAGATATTAGCTTTAGCCGATCAAGTGGGCTTTAAGACCGGAGGCATCTACACAATGGACGGCTCGAAACGCTCAGGCCACTCCAATGCCTACTTTACCGGGATAGGGAGAATTAAACGGATCGTTCTTTTCGACACATTGATTGAGCAGATGACAATCGACCAAGGCCTGGCCGTCCTAGCCCATGAGATGGGCCATTACAAGATGAAGCATATTCGTAGAATGCTCGTGGTCAGAGGACTGTTCCTCTTGGTCGGTCTCTATATACTCAGTCTGCTGGTAGATTACGAGCCGATGTTCCGTGCCTTCGGTCTGGAAAAGCCGTCCAACCACGGTGCTTTGGTTCTTTTCAGCTTGCTCTCCGGGCCCTTTACTTTTTTTCTCGGCCCATTGATGAACCGCCTGTCCCGCAAGCACGAATACGAAGCCGACCGCTTCGCGGCACGGACCTTGAAGGA
>JAUXIP010000109.1 GCA_030620935.1 Deltaproteobacteria bacterium
AGGTCGCAAGACCTTCGGAGCAATCCGGAGGCAAGATGAATGATCGCTGTGACTTCTACTAGAAGTCGTTACAGGATCCGGCTTATCGATCTACTTTAGCCCTAACTTTCTCTCGCTCAAAAAGCGCTCTTCTCCTCTGTCCTTTAAAGTATTCGCCACTTGGCCTTTCATTAACCTGCCGGTAAGCAGTTTGCGCGTCCTATTTTCTCTGTCTTCTTGGATACTTGTCATATCCACTATGTTGTAGAATTTCCGAAGATTTTACCTCATTTATAACTATATATAGTACTAACTCTTTCGGGTGATTGAGAGAGGGTTTTTAAGGGGCCAATTTTTTTATTGACAGAATGGCCCCAGGAAGCTATAAGTTGCCACTAAGTGGGATAAAGTGGAATAGATTCCCATAAGGGCACTCAACCGTGGAAAATACGTTTCGTGGTAATCATAAACATACCATAGATGCTAAGGGACGTCTAAGCATTCCCGCCAGGTTTCGTGAAGTGCTTCTAGGCAAGGGAGACGATCGCCTCATTATAACTAACTTCGTTGTGGAAGCTACGCGGTGCCTGGATGTTTACCCTCTCGACGAATGGTTTCGTTTCGAGGACGAGGTAAGAAAAAGACCGAAGTTCGATCGACGCGTGGTTCAGTTTCAGAACTATTACCTGTCCAGCGCCTCTGAGTGTGTTGTCGATAACCAAGGACGCATCCTAATTCCGCCTGCGCTGCGTCAATACGCCAACCTCAAGCGCGACGTTATTCTAGTTTCTGCGCTGGAAAAATTTCGCGTGTGGGATAAAGAGGCATGGAAAAAAGTCTTTGCGGATGCTGAAGAGAAATTAATGCAGGATCCCGATTTTCTCGGCGACCTAGGCCTCTAATCGGGGAGGTTCATAGGGCCTGTCCAGGTTCCGGCAGCCAACAGGCCCAAGGAGGGAACAAATGCTGCAGCGAAAATTTATCCAAGACATCTCGGTAATCGACATCACCGGCGACATCGATTTTCGAGAGATGATCCGGATCAAGGACGTCATTAGTTCCTTGGTTGAAAAGGAACGGACAAGAGTCGTCTTAAATCTTAAGGCGGTCGATCACATCAACTACCTCAGCATCGGAGTATTGGTCGAGCGGCTAAGATTCCTGAGAGATTTGAACGGGGATCTAAAACTTTCAGGCATGAGTCCCTATTTGAGGGATATTTTCAAAGTCGTAGGGATGGATCAGTTCTTCGAGGAATATTCCTCTCTGGAAGATGCCATCGAGAGCTTTGACGAGGATTGGGAGTGGGACGGGACCTATCATTGAAAAAGACTCCAGAGCTGCCGATCGGACTGGGAGCACTTTGAGTTCTTAGACGGGAAATAGGGAGCTACAAGGGGAGGGTTATGACATGAGGGTTTCGGCTATACCTTGGCACGTTTTTTTGGAGGCCTGCAAGGAGGCAAACAAAGTCAGACTGGAAGGGTGGCTGCGGCGATGGGTTTTCGCCGATGACGGAGTAAGGCCATCGGTAGAAGCCGCTCGGTAGCGGAGCGGCTACGGCGAGACCGTCTACTACGGAGCGGGTGAGGGCGGATCGGAACGGAGTGCGGATAGAGTGTCCCTTTTATGGCTTACAAGCATGCGCCGGTGATGGTGCGCGAGGTTACGGAACTTCTAAGACCCGATGCGCATAAGAAGTATCTCGACGGGACCGTGGGAGGGGGTGGGCACGCAGAAGAACTTTTGACAAGAAGTAATCCAGACAGCCTAGTGCTGGCTTTAGATTGGGACGCAGAGGCGATTGCAGCGGCCCGTCAACGGCTTAGAAGATTCGGGAATCGCCTGATTGCCAGGCGCGCGAATTTCACAGAGGCGAAGGCAATCATGAATGAGATTGGCTGGGAAGGTGCGGATGGAGTCCTGCTTGATCTGGGGCTTTCCTCGCGCCATATCGAGTCCCCGGAGCGTGGATTCAGCTTCCGGGCTGAAGCCAGACTCGACATGCGTATGGACCAGCGTCAATCGCTGGATGCTTATCAGATGGTCAATACGTTTCCCGTGCCGGAGCTGGCGAAGATTTTACGAGAGTACGGCGAAGAGCCGGCAGCTCGTCGTATCGCATTGGCCATCGCTTCGGAGCGCGAGAAAAGGCCGATCCGGACCTCCGCTGAGCTGGCGCGGATCATCACGGGTGTTGTTGGAAAGAGGCGTGGCAGAATCCATCCTGCTACGAAAACCTTTCAGGCTCTGCGTATCGCAGTGAATCAAGAGTTGGAAAATCTGAAAGGTTTTCTGGAAGAGGGCTATGCATTACTTTTGCCGGGGGGAAGGATGGTGATCGTCTCTTTTCATTCGTTGGAGGATAGGCTGGTTAAGAACGCCTTTCGGAAATGGAACAAAAGCTGTCTTTGTCCTCCCAAAATCCCTTTTTGTGCGTGCGGGTGGAGCCAGAAGATTAGGCTCCTGGCTTCAAGACCTCTTCTTCCCTCTCGGGAAGAAATCCGAATGAATCCCCGTGCCCGCTCTGCCAAGCTCCGAGCCGTGGAGCGGCTCTAGGAAGGTCCGACGTGGCTGTAACTGCAGGACACAAAATATGGGGGCTAGGTATCCTCAAAAAGCGGCAAGTCAAGCGAGCCGGTTTGCAAAGGCGACGGCGGGTTTTTTTCTCTGCCGTTCTATCGGGAGTCTGCTTGGTTTGTCTCGCGCTGCTGCATGTCTGGCTGCGCCTTCAGGTGTTTCACCTGGGATATGTTCTTTCTACGACAAGCAAACTGCAAAGCCAACTTGAACAGGAAAGTCGAGAGCTCAAAGTTGAGCTGGCGACTCTCTCGTCTCCACAGCGCTTAGAACAAATGGCCCGCTCACGCTTGGGGCTGAAAGAGCCGGAGAAGGGCCAGATAGTTATATTGCCATGAGACGCTCTTTGAAAAAGGTGAGGCCTCGCCTCGCTTTCTCAGCGCTTCTTTTCTGTTTGATGTTTCTTGCTGTGGGATGGCGCGCCTTTCAGCTCCAAATCATTCAGGGGCATAAGCTCAAACGTTTGGGCGAAAAGCAGCATTTCCAGGAATGGATACTGCTTCCAAGACGGGGCTCGATTCTAGATCGTGCCGGCGAGCCTTTGGCCATCAGCCTGGAGGCTCAGTCTGTCTACGTCAGGCCCCGTCGGGTGAGAGATCCGGATAGAGTCGCCCACTCTTTGGCTCGGGTCTTGGGCCTGGATCTGAGAGAGGCGCAAAAGAGTTTGCGGACAAGGAGACCGTTTGCCTGGGTTAAACGTCAGATTGCTCCTAGGGAGGCTGAGGGGATCAAGGCGCTGCAGTTGGAAGGAGTAGGCATGTACTATGAACCCAAGCGGTACTATCCCCAGGGTCGGCTTGCAGGACAGGTGATCGGCTTTGCAGGCAGAGATTCTCAAGGGCTCGAGGGCATCGAGCTTGAGTACGACTCTTACATTCGTGGTGAGACCGGCTCATCGGTCGTCGAACGCGATGCGCTGGGACGTAAGGTTCTTGTCAGAGGAGTAGAAGAACTCCAAATACCTCCCGGCGCCGATATTCATTTGACGCTGGACACCTCAATCCAACACTTGGTGGAAAAGGAGCTGGAGGCGGTCGTTGCCGAGTTTGAGGCGAAAGCGGGTATTGCCATTGTCGTGGAACCTTTCACGGGGGAGGTCCTGGCCATGGCCAATTATCCGCTCTTCGATCCCAACAATTTTGCTCGCTACTCCGCCCAAGAATGGCGCAATCGAGCCGTAACGGACAGCTTCGAGCCCGGCTCGACTTTTAAAGCGATCCTGGCTGCCGCTGCTTTGGAAGAAGGGGTGGTGGGCAAGGAGGATCTCTTTTACTGCGAGTTGGGGAAATATGTCTACGGGGGAAGGACCATCCACGACCATCGCAAACACGGATGGCTCCCTTTTTATAGAATTCTCCAGTACTCCAGCAATATCGGCGCGACCAAGGTGGCAGAGAAACTTGGGAAAGAACGCTACTTCAAGTACATCCAGAAATTCGGCTTTGGTCGTGTCACCGACGTTGACATGCCGGGTGAAGCAGCCGGTATGGTCCGGCCGCCGGAAAGATGGGCCCCCGTCGACTTGGCCACGCACGCTTTCGGCCAAGGGATTGCTGTTACCCCGATCCAGCTAACTATGGCTTATGGGGCGATTGCCAATGGAGGCTTTCTGATGCGTCCTTTTGTGATGCGCCGGGCATTAGGTCCGGATGGGAAAGTCCTTGTGGCAAACCACCCTCATGTCGTTCGTCGGGTCCTTTCTGAAAAAACGGCCCGCTTGCTGACGTCAATGCTCAAAGGAGTTGTGAGCGATGAGGGGACAGGCGTGATGGCCGATGTGGAGGGATTTGAGGTTGCAGGCAAGACCGGGACGGCTCAGAAGCCGGATCTAGCCAACGGTGGATATTCTGACAAGAAGAGAGTGGCTTCCTTCATCGGTTTTGTCCCGGCGGATGATCCCCGCTTGGTTTTGTTGGTTTTAGTGGATGAGCCGCAGGTGAACGTTTATGGCGGGGTGGTGGCGGCCCCGGCTTTTCAAAATATTGCTCGCGGAGTTTTGCGCCATCTCGGTGTCGTGCCGGAGACACGTGAAGCCCTGCCTTTTGTGAAAGCCTCAAGGGAGAATTGGGTCTCTGCGGAGCACAGGAATGGGAAAGGCAGGGTCATGCGGGAGAATGCCCTGCTGGTTCCGGACTTTGTCGGTCTCAGTCTGCGCGAGGCCGTAAGCAAAGCTAGGGCTCTAAGGATCAAAGTAGAAATGTACGGAAACGGCTATGTGGTTAAACAATCACCGGTCCCAGGCGCGGCTTGGGAAAAGAATGCAATGTTGCGTTTGAATCTGCAAGGTTGATCAGGATGCAGCTCAAAGAATTTCTGGAGACGGAAAACATAGAGGAGATACGAGGAAATATAGAGCAATCTGTAACCGGGCTTGTTTACGATTCGAAAGCCGTGAAAAAAGGGCGTGTTTTTTTTGCCGTACCTGGGACTCGTGTCGATGGACATCAGTTCGCCTCAGATGCCCTAAGCCGAGGAGCCGCCGCTGTCGTTGTGGAGCGGAAGGTCGAGCTGCCCGAGGGAGCTACGTGGGTTCGGGTGCGGAACGTAAGGCGCACCATGGGCAGTTGGGCGTCGCTATTTTTCGGCCGTCCCACCCGCGACATGATCGTGGTCGGCGTTACCGGGACGAATGGAAAGACGACGGTCACTTATCTCTTGGAATCGATTCTTTCCGCCTCCGGCAA
This sequence comes from Deltaproteobacteria bacterium, assembly GCA_030620935.1. The sequence continues at coordinate 5,244 of JAUXIP010000109.1, forward strand.
GGCGCCGGGAGTGATCGGCACGGTCAACTATCGGTATCAGAGCCGGCTATTTTCCGCGGCTATGACCACTCCGGAATCGATCGGGCTTCACGCCCTTTTAGCCGACATGGTCAAGTCCGGAGTTCAAGCGGTAGCGATAGAGGTCTCCTCCCATGCGTTGGCGTTGGAGCGGGTTCGGGGAATCGATTTCGACGTCGCGGTGTTTACCAACCTCACGCGCGACCATCTCGATTTTCACCGGGATATGGAGGACTACTTTTTTGCCAAGAGTAGACTGTTCACGGATTTTCTCAGCGCGAGTTCCAAAAAAAGAAAAGTCGCTGTGATCTGCGGAGAGGATCCCAGGGGCAGGGAACTCCTGGAATTGGCACGGAAGGCGGGGCTGGAAGCTTGGAGTTACGGACGTAGCCGAGAATGGGACGTCCATCCCTTGGCGATCGAAAGTGATCTGGACGGCCTAAGAGGGAAAATCCAAGTGAAGCATCAGGAGGTCGACTTTTCTTCTCGCCTGGTGGGTGCTGCCAATGTGGAGAATATTTTAGGCGCCGTAGCCGTAGGCTTCGCTCTAGGGTTGCCACCTGATTCTATCACCAAGGGGGTGGCTCGACTGGAATCTGTGCCAGGCAGGCTGGAAAGGATTGAGAATAGTTTTGGGATCGTGGTCCTGGTCGACTATGCCCATACCCCGGATGCATTAGAAAAAGTGCTGCAGGTTGTGCGTGCCCTGACGGCCGGCAGGTTATTAGTTGTCTTTGGTTGCGGTGGGGACCGAGACAGAGGGAAAAGGCCGATCATGGGAGAAATTGCGGCGCGCATCGGCGATCTAGTGATTCTCACCTCGGATAATCCCCGCACCGAAGAGCCCCTGAAGATTCTAGAAGAAATTGAAAGTGGAGTCCGAAAAACCGGAATTAAGAAATTCGACCCCTCGGACCTTTATCCAGCAAAACTTAAAGCCGCGAAGGGTTATTACCCGGAGCCGGATCGCCGTGCTGCGATCCGCTTGGCCGTAGGGCTTGCGAGCGCCAGGGATTTGGTCCTGATCGCAGGGAAAGGGCACGAAGATTACCAGATCCTTGGCTCGAATCGGATCCATTTCGACGACCGGGAGATCGCGCGGGAAGAGTTGGCCCACAGGGCGAATACCTAAGGGAGAGGGCATGTCATGGAACAGGGAAGATATCCTCTTGGCGACTGGTGGAAAGATAGTGTGCGAGGGGAAAGAGGCGGTTTTCGACAAGGTCGTTACGGATTCGGCCAAGGTAAAAAAAAGGTCGGTTTTTGTCGCTCTGAAGGGGGCGAGGTTCGACGGCCATTCTTTTTTGAAGGAGGCGATTCACCAAGGAGCAAAGTGTCTGGTTGTCCATAAGCGATCGGGAGTCCCTTATCGGAAGAATGTCACAGTCGTGATGGTCAGGGACACACTCAAGGCTCTAGGGGATCTTGCTCACTACCATCGAAAGAGAGTGGCACCGAAAGTTTTGGCTATTACGGGATCGAACGGGAAGACCATGACGAAGGAGATGGTTGCGGCTATTTTCGAACAGGCCACGCTCTGCGGAAGGTCTCTTCGAGGAAAGGTTTTAAGCACCGCGGGAAACTACAATAATCTGGTAGGTCTGCCTTTGACGCTCCTCCGTCTTCACGGAAATGAAAAGATCGCCGTCCTGGAACTGGGAACCAGCCGGCCCGGTGAGATCCGGCGTTTGACCGAAATTGCCGATCCAG
>JAUXIP010000407.1 GCA_030620935.1 Deltaproteobacteria bacterium
AGAAATGTGTTGCCGGTTTCTTCCAAGCTCTGTAGGGAGGGCGACTCGGATCGGATTTTAGCATAGGAGTGGCGGTCGTAAGAGTCGCTTTCAACCCAGCAGGTATTTTGTGGAAGGGGTTGAAAAGTTCGCTTGCGAGGAGTTTTTTTCTTTCGCCTTGGGGCCATCAAAATTTTTCCAGGATATGCTGTTGGATCCCTTCGATCTCGTCCTTGACGGCTCCTACCTGGTCCATAGGCCGGCCGAGCCTCTTGGCCTTGTCCATGATCTGTTCGACCTTGCCGAGGATATTTCGGAGCTTGGTGTGGACCTCGATCAGGGCCTGGGCACGCAGCTCACTGGTTTCCCACGGGCGCAGGGCATAATCCCGAATTTCCTTGGACTGGTAAAGAAGTTCCTTGACCTCTTCTTCATAGCCGAGGATGAGCTCGCGGATCGTAGCCCGGACTTCGGGGTGCTCGGCGGGATCGCGCCAGAGAACATGCTCGAGAAAGAATAGGTCTTTTTCCCCGACTTCGCTTTCACCGGACAGGTAGGCATGGGCTTGCAGTAGAGCGAGAGATTGCCGGTAGCGCCGGTCCGAGGCAGCGATGTTTTTTTTCACCAGTTCCCGGCGGATGTCGGCGATGCTTCGGTAAATGTGCCCCGGGATCTTTATAGCGTGCACCTGCTTCTGCATTTCTCGAAGCTCTTCAAAGGTAAGGGTAGTCCGTTCCGTCGCCGGCGGCGCCTCGAGCATTCTGAGAAAACGGAAATCCTCGGCGATGTAGTTGACCACGAAGCGGAGGAGGAAACGGTCGTAGAGGGCCAACAGCTCGTCGTCCTCGGGTAGCTCATTGCTGGCGCCGAAAAGGGTGAGCAGGGGAACGGAGGTAATCTCCTTGCCGTTGTGGAACAGACGCTCGTTGATCAGCGTCAGTATGGCGTTCAGAATAGAAGAGTTCGCTTTGAATATCTCGTCGAGAAAGGCGATATGAGCCTCGGGAAGCTTGTGTGACGTGACCCTGCGGTAGTCGTCCTGTTCCAAGCCTTTCAAGCTCACGGCTCCAAAAATCTCTTCAGGCGTGCTGAAGCGGGTGAGAAGCCACTGGAAATATTGGGCGCCTAGAATCCGGCGGCAGATCTCGTCTGCGAGCATCGATTTGGCGGTTCCCGGCGGGCCGATGACCAGTAGATGTTGGGAAGAGAGAAGAGCGCAAAGGGCGCCATCGATGAGATCGTTGCGCTCCAAAAAAGCCTGCTTCAACTCCTCGCGGATCTTCTTAAGTTTTTCCTGTGGGGTCATAACCAACTCGCTTCTTTTATCACGGTACCAAATGGCTAGGTTTCCGACAATCGGTTTGTCGACTTGCCCATTATTAAAGGTACCATCGATAGTGGGGGCCGGAATGCCCGATTATTTGTGCTACTGGGGTATTATTCCCCGTTTGCCCTGTTTAAACAAAAGGGCTCAATTTCGGAAACGCATTAAATTCAACGAGGTTCCCACCCATTAGGGGCCCCTTTCCTATGTTCTCATATGGCATCTGTCTTGCTCCTTACTGAGGAGCCGTGATGAAATTTCTTAAAAGATTAATAGTCGGTGGTTTCCTCTGTATTTTGACGCTGCTTGGTAGTGTAATGATAGGGACAGCCATTTCTGCGGTCCTTTATCCGCTGTCTTCCTACTCAGATTTTTAAGTCTGGCGTCAACTTTTCTACAGATCGCCCTCCATCATCAATCCTCGCACCCTACGTGTATCCCCTAGCAGAGTGCTGAAAATCTCTTGTCCCAGGCTGCTAGGTTGACACCTTGCGCTTCGTTCTAATACTCTCCCTGCAAAGGTAGAATTTCGTCTCTCGGAGAAGATCAACGAAGCGGCCATGATTGTTGCCATTGTCCTGTCGGCTGGCGAGTCGAGCCGGATGGGTAGCCCCAAGGCGTTACTGCGGATCGGGGGGAAACTATTTATCGAACGGATCGTCTCGGTTTTGGAACAGACCAAGGTAGGGAAGATCGTTGTCGTCCTCGGCCATGACGTCGAGGAGATAAAACCGAAGATCAGCCATTTGCCCATCACTGTTGTCGTCAATAGGGACTACGAGAAAGGCCAGCTATCATCCCTAATCGTTGCCATCCGCAGTCTCGAATCTGAAAAGGTCGACGCTATATTAGTGCATCTCGTCGATCATCCCTTGCTGGAGGCGCCTTTGGTCGAGCAGATGGTTAACCTTTTCTACGAATCCAAAAAGCTGATTGTCGTTCCAAGTTTTAGCGGCCGGAGAGGGCATCCGGTGATCTTTTCGAGCCGACTGTTCCCGGAACTGCTCAAGGCCCCTTTAGACGTCGGGGCGAAGAGCGTGGTCGATGCACATCGGGACGAGACCTTGGAGATCGAGACGGAAGATCGGGGCGTGATCGTAGATATAGACACGCCTGAGGAGTATCATCGGCACATAAGGGAGGCATGAATGTCCCGGCTTAAACTCAGTTTGGCCTGCGGCGCCTACGATTTGCTCAGGCCGTTGATTGAGGGGACAGTGGCCCCGTCCGGAGTGGACCTTAACATCTTCACAATGGCTTCGCCGGAAAGACACGGGCGGATGCTGCGGCATGAAGAATTCGATATCTGCGAGCTTTCCCTCGTGGCGCATTTAATCGCTTGGGATCAGGGAAAGTCGTTTACGGCGATTCCTGTTTTTCCCCACCGGC
>JAUXIP010000234.1 GCA_030620935.1 Deltaproteobacteria bacterium
AAAGAGATCAAGCGCTTTGACGCAAATTTCTGCCTCCTCTGCCAATGCGACCTCTGAGATCACAGCGCTGGGGTCCCCCGAGGCAAGTTTTTCCGCTAACCATGGCGGCTCTGAACGATGATCAGAGTCTTTAAGGAAATTGTAAATGGAGAGTAGCCCAGGACCTGAGACCACCCTCTCATAACTTACGTGCCCGAAACTCGTCTCCAGATTACGAAGGAGATCAATCTCAAGGGAATTTCTTGGTGCAAAGTCGGTATGGCCGCCTTCCGAGGCCAACGGGTGATAGCGGTTTCCATCCCAGTAGAAAATAGCCTCTCCAAGACCTGTCCCCGCGGCGATCAATCCCATATTGCCTTCCTTCGGGGGCGATCCCTCGTTAAGAACGACGAACTCGTCAGCATTGAGAGTCAAAACACCATACGCCGTAGCTACGAGATCGTTGATCAGTGCAGTCGGCTGAATTCCTAGGGAGCGAGAAATTTTCCTGGCATCCAATAGCCAGGGTAGGTTCGTGGTCTCACACTTGCCCTCGACAACTGGACCGGGCACGCCAAAGCATGCACCGAGGACCGGGGCAGAGTAATTTGACATGAATTCTCGAACGAGAGACTCGAGGTCAGGATAATCGTTACTCGGGTAGCTCCGTTTAAATACTGGAGTGAGCTTGCTCCCCTGGATAAAATAAAATGCCAGGTTAGCTTTAGTCCCGCCGATATCGCCTGCAAGAAATACTCCCTGCACAATACTCCCTCCGATATACCCCAAAGGGTCGGTGTCAATTCAAATTTAAGCGGTTCAATCTAAGGAGTCCGCCACTTACGGCCATCTCTCTCGATAAAGAGATCGGCCTCTTTGGGTCCCCAGCTCCCCGCCTCGTAGTTTGGAAAACTTTTAGGTTGTGTCCCCTCCCAAGCCCGGATAACAGGAGTAATAAGGGACCACGCCATCTCCACCCAGTCATGACGGGTGAAGAGGGTTGAATCCCCTCGCGTACAATCGAGCAAAAGGGTTTCGTAAGCATCGGGTGGACTTTCCCCAAAGGCGGCTTGGTAATTAAAGTCAAGGCTGAGCGAGCTGACGCAGATCTCAGGCCCAGGCGGCTTGACCTCAAAAGTGAGGGATATGCCCTCGTCCGGCTGTAAACGCATGACAAGGACGTTCGGGCTCAATTTCTCGACCGGACACGCCTGAAACATCATCAGTGGCGGCTGTTTAAAGTGGATGGCAATCTCCGATACCCTCTTGGCAAGCCCCTTTCCGGAGCGCAGGTAAAAGGGAACGCCTTCCCAGCGCCAGTTGTCTATGAATAATTTAAGGGCAGCGTAGGTCTCTGTCCTTGAATCGGAAGCAACTCCCGGCTCTTCTCGATAAGCGCTCATCTTTTTACTGCCGACTGTGCCTTCCCCGTACTGGCCACGCACAGCGATCTGAGATATTTCCGTTTGAGGGAGGGGACGGATAGCCCTTAGGACTTTTACTTTCTCATCTCGCACCGCATCGGCCGTAAAGGCTACCGGAGGCTCCATCGCCGTCAGGCAGAGCAATTGGAGGAGGTGGTTTTGAAACATATCTCGAATCACTCCTGCCCCTTCGTAATACCCTCCTCGACCTTCAACCCCAACGCTTTCCGCCGCTGTAATCTGCACATGGTCCACATACCGGCGGTTCCAGATGGGCTCGAATACAGCATTACCGAAACGGAATACAATGATATTTTGTACGGTCTCTTTTCCTAAATAGTGATCGATGCGATAGATCTGCCTTTCGTTAAAGGCATCATGAACTTGCCGGTTCAATTTCTGAGCTGTGGCATAATCACTGCCAAAGGGCTTCTCGATAACAATCCGAGACCATCCGCCATTGAATTCATCATCGCGATCCAATCCTGCGTCGGCGATCTGCTGAAGGACCGGTGCATATAAATCCGGAGGGGTTGCCAGGTAAAAAATTCTATTTACAGCAGAGGAATTCACTCGGTTGATCTCGGCTAGGTACTCCTTGAGTCGCCGGAACCCATCGGGTTCCTCATACCCTCCACGGAGATAAAAGAGGTTCTGGGCAAAGCGCTCCCAAGAAGCCTGGTCTCCCAACCCGGTGCGTGAGAATTCGGTCACGCTAGCACGCAACTTTTTCCGAAATTCTTCATTGCTTACGTCGCTTCGAGCATAACCCACTACGGAAAAACGGTCGGGTAATAGATACCCCCTCGCCAAATTGTAGAGAGCCGGGATAAGTTTCCGCTTGGTAAGATCACCGGAAGCCCCAAAGATAACGATCACACAGGGATCAGCGATCTGTCCCAATGGATTACCGGATAGTGACTTTATAGTTGCAGATTCCATTTTTTTATCTCAGGCGAGAAAATTTAACGATAGATATATTATCATCCTAAGTCGGCTTTATCAGCCTTGTCCCGGCCTTATCCTCCTGTGGGACGCTCGATGTGGCCACCAAACTTATGGCGCATCGCGGACAGTATCTTCTCTGCAAACGTATGTTCATGCCGGGAGCGGAAACGACTGTAGAGCGATGACGAGAGCACGTCGGCAGAAACCGACTCTTCAATGGCCGTAATGATCGTCCAGCGTCCCTCGCCCGAATCTTGAACAAAGCCGCTAAAGGCCGATAGCTTTGGATCTTCAATGAGTGCCATGGCAGTCAGATCGAGCAGCCAAGAACCGACAACGCTGCCGCGCCGCCATACCTCGGCGATGTCGGCCAAATTCAAATCGAAACGGCAGTCTTCAGCTATTTCCTTTGAGTTGGCGTTTTTCAAAATGTCGAATCCTTCTGCGTAGGCCTGCATCAAACCATACTCAATGCCGTTGTGGACCATCTTGACAAAGTGACCGGCTCCGGCAGGACCACAGTGAAGGTAACCCTCCTCTGCCGCCCCTCCTGTACCCTCGCGGCCCGGGGTTCTCGGAATGTCGCCGCGTCCCGGAGCAAGAGTTTTGAGAATTGGATCGAGATGCCTGACTGCCTTTTCTTCGCCGCCGATCATCATGCAATACCCTCGCTCTACTCCCCAGACGCCTCCGCTGGTGCCCACATCGACGTATTGGATGCCTTTCTCTTTCAGTAATCCTGCACGGCGTACGTCGTCCTTGAAGTAGGAATTCCCACCGTCAATGATGATGTCGTCTGGCCCCATACGCTCGGCCAAACCCATTACCGTATTCTCTGTGGGGTTTCCCGCAGGCACCATTACCCATGCTGCTCGTGGTTGTGACGGTTGTTTGAGCTTCCCTACGAAGTCATCCAGAGAGGCCGCACCGATGGCTCCTTCATTAGTCAGATTTTTTATGTTATCCGGATTCAGGTCATACACAACGCACTGATGCCCCCCCCGGATCAGGCGCCGCACCATATTGGCACCCATTCTCCCCAAACCGATCATTCCCAATTGCATCTGTTCATCTCCTTCCTCTAAGAACGGCATCCAGCTCCCCTCCCCGCCCCACTTTATCGCTGAGAGCTGGAATGTAAACCCCGCCTCTTGAGGCGGGCACAAACCCGATGGGGTTTCCAACGGGGAGAAGCGGAAGCTCGCCCCTTTGGTCGAACACGGGGATTCAAACCCCGTGTTCGATATAACTTGATTGCCGACTATCCCAAAGCCTGTTTGACTGCTGCCTGTAAAGAAGACAGCCCGGCCTTTACGTCGGCCCCTAAGTGCGCACGGAGCGCCCGGCGATCCCGATCGGCCAGCACCTGGAAGTCGCCACGGGCCTGGGCGGCCTTGACTGCTCCAAAAGTGTATTTTTGCCCCGGCACATCGAGGTCGGCCGCATCGTCGCAGGTGATCTGGAGAAAGACGCCGGTGTTCGGTCCACCCTTGTATGCCTGTCCAGTCGAGTGCAGAAAGCGGGGGCCGAAGCCAAGACAGGTGGCTACATGTTTCTTATCACGAACGCTATGCCGTACCGCTTGCAGATGTTCCTGGTGTCCTTCATTGCGCTCGATATAGGCGAGCAACGCAAAGTAGTCTCCAGCCCCGAGTCGATTCAAATGGGCGTTGAGATGCCCCTCAAGGGATTGATCGTTCCCCAACGCTTGTTTCAGTGCTGCTGCATTCTTTGGGTCGGTATACAGCTTGATGCCGTCCGCGTTGAAGATCGGTGTCTCTAGTGGGAGTGTTCCACTCTTTTCGTATTCGGCTGTCAATTCCTGGGTTGCCACTTTGCTCGCTTCTACGTCGGGCTGGTCGAATGGATTAATACCAATGATCGAACCGGCAACTGCCGTCGCTATCTCCCAACGGAAAATTTCCTGGCCTAGATCATAGATGTCCGCAACCGAAATACGCACGACCGGCTGCCCGGCTTTCTCAAGCATCTCGACCGCAGCATCCTGAGCTGCATCCGGTGCTGTTTCCAAGCGAATGTACGCAAACACACGGTCATTGCCGTAGCTGTCCGGTGGACCGACTTGCTCCAGGTCTACCGGGATCAATCCTTTGCCGCCTTTGCCTGTCGATTCCGCGATCAACTGTTCCAACCACGCGCCAA
>JAUXIP010000057.1 GCA_030620935.1 Deltaproteobacteria bacterium
ACTGGGAGGCCAAGTAAGGCTTGACAATTTTTCAAGGGATCTCTATCCTCAAATGAAAACAATCTTGTTTTCATTCACGTCCCCGGCAACGCATGGCTAATTTTAATAGTAAGGTGGCGTCGCGCATCGTCGGCGTATCTCTGCGCCAGATCCAATACTGGGATGAGCAAGGCTTTATCCGGCCTTCCGTTCGTGCCGCTACGGGAAGGGGCTCAAAGAGGCTTTATTCCTTCACGGATCTGGTTCAACTGAAGATCGTCAAGGATCTCACAAAACACGGTCTTAGCCTGCAGAAGGTTCGCCGATGTCTTGTCCATCTCCGGCGAGATTTTCCTGAAACCGCACAGTCGCTGAGCTCCCTCAAATATGTCACGGATGGCGACAAGCTTTTTGTCCTTACCAGCGACAGGAGTAAGATCCTGGACGTCATGGACCGCCAATTTGTTTTTTCTCTTGGGATCGGCCACCTCGTTCGTGAGCTTAACGGCGAAGTGAGCCGAATGGGAAAGCGCGTGACTCGGGAGGTTTCCAAAGGCAGGCGAAAACATGAGGGAAAAAAGGCTATCGTCGCATAATTTTATGGAAGAGACCAAACTCACTCCGATGATTCGGCAATACCTGCAGATTAAGGAGAAATACCAAGATGCGATTCTTTTTTTCCGCCTCGGAGATTTTTACGAGATGTTTTTCGAAGACGCGGAAAAGGCGTCAAAGATTCTGGACATTGCCCTGACCTCGCGTAATCGGAGCGATACGTCCGCCGTACCACTATGCGGAGTTCCCTATCATGCGGTCAACCCTTACATCGGAAGACTGCTTAGCGCGGGTTACAAGGTGGCGATCTGTGAACAGGTGGAGGATCCCAAGACTGCCAAAGGGGTAGTCCAGAGGGAGGTCGTTCGTGTCGTTACCCCGGGGACGGTTACAGAGGAAGAATCCCTGGATAGCCGTGACAACCATTTTTTGGTAGCGGTTTGTCACGGCCAGAAAGACTACGGCCTTGCAGTTGCGGATGTGACCACGGGCGAGTTCCGTTTCACGTACCTGCCAGACTATCCTTCCCTTGTCGAAGAGGTCGGGCGCATTTGTCCTCGTGAGATCATCTTTGAGGAAGGGAACGGCTCCTTTCTGACGCAACTCCGAAGTGATTTTTCTGAGGTCCACTTGAGTCCTGCCAGCCCGCTTTATTTTGCTCGCTCAGCCGTGGAACGTCTCAAGTCCCTTAATCTGTGGACGACCGAGGGGGACGAGGAATGGCAGCAGGGAGTCCGAGCGGCATCCGCGATCGCGGCCTTTTTAGACGAGCGTTTGCCCGAGGTTTTAAAGGTTTTACGAGATCTGACATTTTATTCGGCTTCGCAGTACCTCATGCTCGACGAGACGACGCGACGCAACTTGGAGCTTCTTCACGACCTTCAAGGAGAGAAAAAACATTCCCTGCTGGCTGTTTTGGATTATACCCTGACTCCCATGGGTGCCAGACGGTTGCGTCAATGGATTCTTTACCCGCTACTGGAGAAGGATTTGATAGGCCGACGCTACGACGGAATCGAAGAATTGGTGGAAAACTATAAGGGCCGCCAGGATCTCAGGGCGAGCCTCAAGGGTGTGCAAGATCTAGAAAGGCTCGGCGGCAGAATCGTTGCCGGTAGTGCCAATGCCAGGGATCTGGTCGCCATGAGAAATAGCTTGCATGGCCTGGTCCCTGTCAAGAGCCAGCTCCAGGACTGGCATGCGGAGATTTTTGCCTCCCTCAGAAAAGGGCTGTGGGACCTTCCTGAAGTTAGGGATCTCGTGGACAGGGCTATTGTGGAAAATCCTCCCCCAACTCTTAAGGAAAGAGGCTTTATTCGCGCGGGATTTCACGCGGAACTCGACGAGATAAGGAAGGCGCGAAGCAATGCCAAAGACTGGATCGCGCGCTTCGAGAGCGCCGAGCGAAAGCGGACCGGGATACAATCTCTCAAAGTGCGATACAACAGAGTCTTCGGGTACTATATTGAAGTCACTAAAGCCAACCTGAACTCGGTTCCGCCGGAATACATCCGCAAGCAAACCTTGGCCAACGGAGAGCGTTACATGACTCCCGAGCTTAAGGAGTACGAGGCCAAAGTTTTAAATTCCGAAGACGCGATCTTTCGCCTGGAGCTGTCCCTTTTCAACGAGGTGCGGCAGAAGGTCGCCTCTTACTATGAGAAGCTTAAGGAGACGAGCTCTGTCGTCGCGACTCTCGATGTATTGCTCTCTCTTGCAGAGGCGGCTCAATCCCAACACTTCGTACGTCCGGGGGTCGATCATCATCTGACACTTTCAATCCGCGAGGGACGCCATCCGGTGGTGGAGGCAACGCTGGGGCGTGGGGCGTTTGTTCCGAACGATAGCCGTTTGGATCCTGAATCACAGCAGGTGGTGCTACTGACGGGACCGAACATGGCAGGGAAGTCGACCTATATGCGGCAGGTGGCGCTGATCGTGATCATGGCGCAGATGGGGAGCTTTGTTCCCGCGAGTGAGGCGCAGATCGGGTTGGTCGACCGCATTTTCACCCGAATCGGCGCCGCTGATTCTCTAGCGCGCGGGGAGTCGACTTTTATGGTGGAGATGAAAGAGACGGCTCACATCTTGCGGCACGCCTCATCCAGAAGCCTGATCCTTCTGGATGAAGTGGGTCGGGGGACCAGTACATTCGACGGCATCTCTATCGCTTGGTCTGTGGCCGAGTTTTTGCATGATTCGCCGCTTCGTCCCCGGACCCTTTTCGCCACTCATTACCATGAGCTGACCGATTTGGCCCTGACGAAGGAGCGCGTGAAGAACTTTAACTTTACCGTCAAGGAGTGGAAAGGAGAGGTCCTTTTCCTACGTAGCCTTATCGAGGGTGCGTCAAGTCACAGTTACGGAATCCATGTCGCTCGCTTGGCCGGCCTGCCGACTTCGGTCGTGCAGCGGGCCAAGGAAGTCCTCGGAAACCTCGAGGGTGGAGAGTTGGATGAGAACGGCCGGCCCCGACTGGCTCGCGGGTCGTCCGGAAACACGCCGGGACAAATGACGCTTTTTGGAGGCGTCGAATATAGACTTTGTGAAGAGCTTAGGAACTTAGACGTATCTCGCCTGACACCCATTGAGGCGCTGAATTTTCTCCACGCCTTGGTGGAAGACGCGAAGAAGGGAAGTCGGTAATCCCTATGCAGCGAGCTCTTGTTTTCTGGAGTGTGATGATCATGACCTTCGGTCTATTTCTTTTGCCGCAGAGAGGATGGACGCAGGAAGGTAAGGGTCTGTCGGAGAAGACAAAGACCCCGCTCCTCACAAATATTCGTCACCGTTCTTCAAACGATTACACCAGGGTCGTTTTGGATTTGTCTGGGGAGTTCAAGTACGAAGCGCATATCTTAAAGGCAGATCCTTCAAAGAGGCTTCCCAGCAGGATTTACGTGGACCTTGTCGGGACTCGTCTGGCCATGGATGACGCTCGGTCCATTGCAGTCCAGGACGGTTTATTGCGCCAGGTACGCGTCGGCCAGTTTAGCCGCAATGTGGTGCGGGTAGTCTTGGATATGAATAGTCTGAGTGACTTCAAGACTTTTGTTCTTCCCGATCCGTATCGGCTCGTCGTTGATATTCAGGGGGAGAAGAACGAAAAAGAATTGGTTGCTCTGGGCAAGCAAGGCGGGCCGTATCCACAGAGAAAGAAAAAAAAGGCTGCGAGTCAACAGTTGCGCAAGATCGTTTTGGATCCGGGTCATGGTGGCAAGGATCCGGGCGCGACCGTAAGGGGGATTGCTGAAAAGGACATTGTTTTAAGCATTGCTAAAAAGCTGGCACAAAAACTCCGCAGAGAGATGAAAGTCGAAGTCGTTTTAACGCGTGAGAAGGATTCTTTTCTTCATCTCGAAGACAGGACGGGCATTGCGAATGCCGAAAATGCAGATCTCTTCATCTCTCTTCATACCAATGCGAGTTCCAACTCCCGCGCACGAGGAATTGAGACCTACTATCTCAATAATACGAACGATGAGGCCTCGATTCGTCTGGCAGCAAGAGAGAATGGGACCTCTCGCCGAAGCATCACAGATCTCCAGTTTATCCTCAGCGACTTGACGCAAAACTCGAAACAGGAGGACTCGATTACGTTGGCACACCATATCCAATCGTCTCTCGTCTCCCATGTGCGGAGCAAATATGGTTCGGTTAAAGATCTGGGGGTTAAAAAAGCACTCTTTTACGTATTGGTGGGAGCCAAGATGCCTAGTGTCTTAACCGAGATTTCCTTCATTACCAACCGAGGTGAACGCCGCCGGCTGACAAAACGGGCCTATCAGAATGTGATTGTCGAATCCTTGTACCGGGGAATCAAAAAGTATCAAGAGAACATGCTCGTAGCAAAGAATTTGTAAAGAAAAAGATTCCATGGATGCCAGAACACCTTCCGGCCGCCTTTTTGAGGAGACCTGGGATGAATCCGATCTCGCCTCTACGGTCCGCGCCTATCTCCAGAGGGGCAGAAATTTACTGCGGGAGCGACACCAGACCGGCGCCGGCGGTTATGAGATTGTTTTTTCTTACACGGCGATGGTGGATTATCTCATTCGTCGTCTCTTCGACTCGGCGAGCCGGGATTATATCCGCCGCTATCCGAGCCTCAATCCTCGTTGTGCCGTTCTGGCCCAAGGCGGCTACGGTCGTGGGGAGCTAAATCCGCACTCCGATATCGATCTTCTTTTTCTCCATACCTGGAAGGTCACTCCCTATGTGGAGTCCGTAGCAGAGAAGATTCTTTATAGCCTTTGGGATGCCGGTCTCCAGATCGGCCATGCGGCGCGAAGCATTCCGGAATCCATGCGCTTGGCGGGGAAAGATATGCAGGTCAAGACGGCCTTGCTCGATGCCCGCTATCTCTGCGGAGATGAAGCTCTTTACGCAGATTTAAAAAAGGCCTTGCAGGAGCAACTGATCAACAAGAACGCCGATCGCTTTGTCCGAGGGAAATTGGAAGACAGTCGGTTGCGACACGAGCGTTACGGCGGATCGGTCTATCTTCTGGAACCGGACATTAAGGAAGGAGAGGGGGGGCTACGAGATATCCATACGGCTCTTTGGGTTGCCAAGGTGAAACAGGGAGTCGGAGATCTAAGCGACCTGGCCGGTCAAGGCTGGATCCAGGAGGGAGATCTGACGGATCTGAGAGCGTCACGGGATTTTCTTTGGCGGGTGAGGAATGAGCTGCACTTTACTTCGGGAAAACATCAGGATCAGCTCACCTTTGAGGCGCAGGAAAAGATCAGCCATGCCCTGGGCTTCCAAGGCGAGGGGACGCTTAAAGGGGTAGAGGTGTTTATGCGGACCTACTATCTTCACGCCTCTCAGGTTAGCCGCCTCACCTCATTGATCATTCATCGGGTCACGGGAAGGTCCGGGAAGTTCAACGGCAAGGGTCAAATCACAGGCAGGAAGATCAGGGAAGGGGTCCATATTTCCAGAAGGACTCTTTGGATTTCAAAGCCGGAGATTTTTGCCTCGCAACCGGACAATCTGATCGGTATTTTCGTCGATGTGCAGAAGTATAAGGCGGAAGTCAGTCAGGAAACCCAGAAAATGATCCGTGATCATCTTTATTTGGTCGACGAGAAGTTTCGCCGTTCCGCCGCCGCCAATCTGCCTTTTTTCAAAATCCTCAAATGGAAAGGGCGAGTTTATGAGACCCTGTCTGAGATGCACCGGTGCGGTGTGTTGGGCGCCTTTATTTCGGAGTTTGGCCGGCTTCTCTGTATGGTCTTGCACGATCTTTACCACATCTACACGGTAGACCAACATTCGCTTCGCCTGATCAAAGAGATGGAGCGTCTTAAAAGCGGGGCGTTCAGGGAGACCCTGCCCTTACTGAGCCAATTGGCTCGCGAGGTCGAGAAGATCGAAATCCTTTATCTTGGCCTCCTTTTCCACGACATCGGAAAAGGATATGGAGGCGGCCACTCGGAGATCGGAAGCCGGATGGTGAGGAACATAGCCCGCAGGATGCGACTCAACGTGGATGATACCGCCCAACTGGAATTTCTCATTCGGCATCATCTTTTGATGTCCCACACTGCCTTCCGTCGGGATCTTGAGGATGAAAAGACGTTTATCGATTTCGCGCGAACCATGGGAAGCATCAGCAATCTTAAGATGCTCTATCTGTTGACCTATGTGGATATCCGGGCTGTCGGGCCTACCGTATGGAATTACTGGAAGGCGATGTTGTTGGAAGAGCTCTATCTGAAGACATTGGGAGTCCTGGAGAGCTTGGAAAAGGGAGAATATCAGCGGGAAGACCGCCGTTCAAAAACCCGCCGGGTCCAGGCCAGGTTGCGGCGACGACTTTCGAGGAAGTACGGCAGTGAGGAACTCCGCCGATTCCTGGAGTCCATGCCCGATAGATATTTTCTAAGCACTCCCGAGGACGAAATGCCCTCTCACTTTGAGTTGGTGCGCAAGTTCAAGAGTCAGACCTATCTCAGCTCAGTGCGACATTGTCCTGAAAGAGAATATAGCGAGATCGCGGTTTGCACGAAGGACCGGCCCGGTCTTTTCGCCTGCATCACCGGGGTATTCGCGTCCATGGGGCTGGACATTCTAAGCGCTCGCATCACCACCCGCAAAGACGGCTTAATACTAGATGTCTTTCGCGTTTCGCACGCCAAGAGAGCCGAAGTGGTCATGGATGCGCACAAATGGACCAGAGTTCGCACCGCGATGGAAGGAGTCCTCGGGGGGAGCGTAGATGTAGCGCAGTTGGTGGAGAAGTCCGCACGGCCCTCGATATTTCAGAAACGGACTCCCAAAGTTTCGACGGCGGTTCAGATAGACAATGCGGCTTCAGATGACTTTACCGTAGTCGAGGTGTACACTCAGGATGGCATCGGAGTGCTCTTCACGATCACCTACGCCATGCATCAATTGGGCGTCTCCATTCACCTGGCAAAGATATCCACGAATGTCGATCAGGTAACGGACGTGTTTTATATCACCGACGAACAGGGAAAAAAGATCGAAGATCACGAACGGCTGGACGCAATCCGCCAGACCCTCTATCAAAAATTGGTGCCGGAAGATGAAAGAGAAGCTCAGTCCGCACATTGACTCCTATCTCGACATGCTTACCGTCGAGAAGGGACTTTCCCGAAATACCCTTGAGGCTTATAGCCGGGATCTCGTTCGGCTGGCCGGCTTTTTACGATCCCGGGGCATTCAGGCCTGGGAGGAAT
The DNA here is from genome assembly GCA_030620935.1 of Deltaproteobacteria bacterium. The sequence continues at coordinate 7,245 of JAUXIP010000057.1, forward strand.
GCCAGTCCGTCCATTTGCGTTCTTATCTTTCGTCACTGCGCGGGCGTGGGCTGAGCCCTCGTTCTATCGCCCGAAACGTTGCGGCCCTACGTCAATTCTATCGGTTTCTGGAAAAGGAAGAGATCGTCAAAGAGAACCCAGTTCCTTCCTTTTTCTCGCATCGTTTGTCTGCCAAGTTGCCTCACGCATTGGGATCCGATGAAGTGAAGACGCTGCTAAATCAACCGGACTCTTCGACGGCGTTGGGTGCGCGTGATTTGGCAATGCTTGAACTTCTCTACGCGACAGGAGTACGCGTCTCCGAGCTGATCTCTATCCAGACGCACCAGATCAACCTGGAAGGAGAGTACCTGACCGTGCGCGGGAAAGGGGCGAAGGTTCGCATGGTGCCTTACGGGAGATGCGCGAGAGAAAGTCTTCTGCGCTATCTCAAAGAGGTTAGACCCAAGCTGCTGCGAGGGCGAATGAGTTCTTATTGTTTTCTTACCCGTTCGGGGAAAGCGCTGACACGGCAGGGTTTCTGGAAACTCATCCGGCGATACGCTCTAATTGCAGGAATCGAAAAGAAGGTGACTCCCCACACCTTACGCCATTCCTTTGCCACTCATCTTTTGGAGGGCGGTGCGGATCTCCGCTCCGTCCAAGCCATGTTAGGCCATTCGGATATCTCCACGACGCAGATCTACACTCATTTAAATCGGAGCCATTTGAAAGAAGTTCATCGACGCCATCATCCACGGGAGAAGGCTGCCGAGAAATAGCTCCCTGCGGCACTCGCTTTGACCCTGGCCAACGCTTCCTTAATAGTAATTAACCCCGATCCGACAAAAAACCAAGTTACCTGCGACGCTGGAGTGGATGTTGCATACATTTCAGACAAATGGGTGGTAGTTCCTTCACTTCACTGAAAGTGAGTTTCAGATTGCATGATGCAAACTACTCTTCGCCAAGGTCTGGTACTCCGTAGGGCTGATTTCTTCGATCCATTTAATGTCGGATCAGGGTTAAAAGAGATAGAACACCCAGTCGTTAATCCTGTTGTCTAATCCAAAGGCAACACAACCGCGGACGGAAAAAAACAAGGTTGCTGCTAGAAGGACGATATTGGTTTGCCATCCTGTTTCCTGAGCATGAATGACCTGGCGTTCCAAGAATCGAAGATGGTCTTTTGCCTCGTCATGACTCAAGGCATCTCGCACCGTTTTTATCATGTCCGGCAAAGTTTGGAGGCGGTAGTGATGGATCTTGAAGGTTGGGATGAGGAAAATGGCGAGCATAAAGGCAGAAACGGGGGTCTGCAAACCCAATGTAAGCCCGCCCCCTCCGAGCACCATCAGGGCCGTGGCCACAAAACCGAAGAAGTACGCCCCTTTAGGGAAGACGATTCGGGCTGTTTGAGTAGCATGCGGCCACCTGCGAACATTACTGATACCGCTGCTGAGAAAGCGAAGGCCCAGGAAAATACGGAAGACAGATTCCACGATGGGTAATAGAGCTAACTGTTCCAAGGCTTCGTTTCTTCCTCCGGAAAGATGAAAACTGGGCCGGAATATATTTGTTGACTAGCCGAGTGTCAATAGTATTAGGATTGGGAAATCATGGTTTTCTCGTACTACAGTCGTCTCACGCGTGCCCAGCAGCGTATGTACCGGCAAAGCGATGAGGTTAGCAGCATCCGTTTGCCTGCGATAACCACTTTCGGCCTACTGGCACAGAGATTGGCCGAAGCCTTGGAAAGTGAGGACCGTCGAAGTATCGAATCCTCATGCCAGGAACTTGTATCTGCCATCGCGGTCAGTCTCAAAGTTGGTTCTGTGCGAGTGGAAGTGATGGCGGTGCGTCCTTCTCGGAGTTGGGGTGAGTTGCATGGTTTGTACAATCCCAAACAGTCTCGGCAGCACGCCAAAATTACTGTTTGGATGCGCACCGCACAGCGCCAAAATGTCGTGGCGTTTAGAACCTTTCTCAGGACCCTGCTCCACGAACTCTGTCACC
>JAUXIP010000411.1 GCA_030620935.1 Deltaproteobacteria bacterium
CCTCCGCCGAAGCAGCCTTGGCCTCGGGGAGTTGGAGATCCAGTCTTTTGGAAGGATCGATGATTGTCGTGGTCACCATGAAGAAAATCAGCAAGAGGAAAATGACGTCGATAAGAGAAGTGAGGCTGATGCTGGCCTCCTCCTCAGTCTCTTTCATAAATCTCATGGGACTTCTCCGGGCCTACGATTCGCGGATCCTTCCTCTACGCCGCGGCGGGAGCTCCGGCCCCCCGGTTGCATAGGGAGTCACCATGGCCTGAGTTCCGGTATCTTCATAGGCCAAGTCTTCGATGAGAGCAAAGGAAACTTCTTCCATCTCAAGCACCCTCACCTCCACCTTGCGTTTAAAGTAGTAGTAGGCTGCCAAGGTAGGAATGCCGACCATCAGGCCGAAGACCGTAGTAATCAAAGCCTCAGCTACTCCTGCGGCGACAGCTCCGGGATTGCCGGCCATACCGTAACTGGCGATGACGTCGAAAGAGCGGGTCAATCCGAGAACCGTGCCAAAGAGCCCCAACATCGGCGCAATATTGGCTAAAAATCCGAGGAGCATCAAGTTCCGTCGCAAGATGGCCGCCTCATGCTGTCCAGCCCCGTCGATCGCCTTCTCGACGGCATCAATCCCATGGTTGAAACGAATCAGCCCGGCCCGCAGTACACGGGAGAGGGAGAGGTTATGCTCTCGGCAGGCCTGAATGGCCTTCTCGATGTCCCGCCGGTACCAATATTTCTTGATCTCTTCGATGAAAGCGGCGGAAATAATTTTTCCTTTGCGAAGGTTGATGGCCCGCTCCACGATGATGGCCGAGGCAAGAATGGAACAGGCCAGTATAAAGTGCATAGTCGCTCCGCCTTTGACGTAGAAATCGATGCTGGAGATCGCGTTCGAGCCGGTAGGCAAGGTGGATTGAACCCCTGAGGTTCCCTCCGCCGCAGAGAGGATGCAGGGGACAAGCAAAAACCCGAAGAGCGTTAAAAGGAATTTACAACTGCGCAACGTAACTCCTATCGGACCTCGGTCGGAGGCAGGGGTTTCTGAGCTTCTCTAAGGCTGTCTTTTCTGCTGCTGTCGATTTCCCCCAGGATCTCCTCTCGGCTTTTCCCCAAACGATCCAACTCCAGGTTGAGGCTCTTTTCTTTCTCCAGAAAGACTTCTAATTCAAGCGAACGCTGGCGCCCAGACAAATAATATATGGATAGGGAACTCTGTCCGGTGGCGCCATCGCTGCTCCGGGCCCATACTTGGATCCGGTTCAATCCCTCGACTACTGGGAGTGCGGACGAAAAAAAACCATCAGAAGCCAAACGCAAGGAGGAAGCCCGTTGGCCCGTGGTCTCATTAAGGACCTGTACGTAGCCCACGCCAACCAGCGATATGTTTTCCAAAACGCCCAAGATATCTGCGGGCCGAACCACCGGGGTAAAAGTACCGCCGCTCTCTTGAGCAACGCCTACCGCCGCTCGGGGGTGGGAGAGGGCCTCTTCTCCCAGAGCGAAAACATGCGCCTTGACCCCCGCCTTTCGACCGATCCGGGCGGCGTTGATAGCGAGATGAGTGTCCTCTGCAGTGGCCCGCTTTCCTCCCCCGATCGGGAGCGTAGGAAAACCATCGGTAAGGAGAAATTGGACCTTGACGGCGTCTACACGCCGGGCGCTCTGCCCCAACCCGGCTAGCTCTCTGATCGCTAGACGTATCCCTCCGGCCATATGGGTCCCACCGTAAGGTCCATTGCTGAGGACGCTGCGCAAGGACTGTCTCACCTGCTCAAAATCGTGGGTCAGAGGCTGAAGCAGATTGGCTTCTTCGCCGAAGGTGATCAGCCCTATCCGGGTCGTCTCAGGATCAAGCTGGGAAAGCAACCTGCGGGTCGCTGCAACTTCAGCCGCCATGATTGAGTTTTTTAGATCTCTGACGGGCGGTCTTCCGCCCATACCGAAACCCCCGCCGAACACAGTTATCTGGGGTCTCCCCCAGCCTCCCGAATCGGAGGCGTCGGGAAGATCCGCAGAATCATCCAAGTCCACGCCCGCATAACGGGCCGTACTTCCTGAGACATCGAGGACGAACAAGATATCCACGTTTGGCGTGCGGATCTCTTGCGTAAAAACTTTCCCACTGACAAAAATCGTGGACTGTTTCTGCTCGATGCGGGAACCGTCTTTGGGAGAATGTATTTGGACAATGGGCTCTGCGCTTAGTGTTCCGGAAGAGGACCCTAGAAAACCGCAAAGGAAGAAACACAGAGAAAAAAACCGAAGAGCAACGTGATTCATATTTTTCACGAATCAACAAACAGATAACATGAATTCAGTAGGCTGTAAACGACCTCGTAACGGTAGCTATAATCGGTTTGCAGCGAAGGAATTCAGTGGTATATTTAGGCTTATGCGGGTGATTCAGAGACTATTTTTATGGACTGTCGCTATCCTCCTCTTCGGGGTGGCTCCCCTTTGCGCTGAATACACGCTTATTCTTAAGAACGGCCGGCGCATTACGGTCCAAAGTTACCGAGAAGAGGGGGGAATGATTAAGTTTCAGGGCTTTGGGGGGGAGATTGGGATAGCCAAGGACCAGATCCAGTCTATTGAGGAAGCAAGG
>JAUXIP010000255.1 GCA_030620935.1 Deltaproteobacteria bacterium
GATGGTCCGCTTGAAGCAGTTATGGAAAACCGACTTTCTAGAGGTTCGTTGAAGGTGATTGCGCTGTCTCGGGAAAAATCCCTTAAGGTCCCCTGCTCAAAATCTCGAGCATGTCTTTAGACAAACTTACGCCTTAGCCTGAGAATCAAAACGAAGGTCAACACTAGCTGCAAGACAAGATAAGCTGCCAGCACAAGCGCCCCTACCAGAGCGAAACGGTAAAGACGGCCTATCTCAGACTCGAGACGGCCCTCTAATCTATTCACTGCTCGGCCCATCTCGTAGAGACCGACGATGGCCACGTCCTGAGGCTTAACATCCTCCCAGTCGCCCGCCTTGATCGCTTGGGCCTTCTTGACAAAACTCTCACTCTGCCACAGATCCGCCATTGGATCCCCCGTGCTAGCAATGCCTGGATAAAACCATCCCAGCAGAAAGATCAATGTCGCTATGGAGCACAATGCCATTCTCCACATGGACAACCCTCCTCTTTTCGGACTCAACCGATCAAGAACTGTAGCCATACCACTCCCCTTGAAGTCCCGGAAACTACCCGCCAGCCGCGATCGCTCGAACATGCTCCCGGACTGCCTCCGGCGGGCAGAGCCGCACGAAGGCCCTCAGTCCGAAAAAAATCACTAAAAGATCATCAAGCTGACCGAGAGGAATGAGGAAGTCAGGCAGGAAATCAACCGGCACAATGACATAGGTAAGGATCGCGAGTAGGAGAAGCTTCGGCACCAGCTTAACCCGAGGATCTTTTAGCAACCGCCAGAAAAGCCTTAAGAATTTCGGAAGGTGTAAGAGAAACGCCGCGATCCTGTGCGGTCCTAAACGAAGAAAATTCCCTAGTCCTCCAAGTCTGATCACACCTTCCTCACGGACATCCCCCGTCCATGTCCGATTATCGTTCATGACAAGGGACCGCTTGATACACCGGTCAATGAAAGCGGGCCGAACCTTCTAAGGACAATGGGGCCTGGTTGTCTAGCCGCCCGCAGGATTATGAGCCTGTCGACAATTCCCCAATAGGCCGGTCAAAAAAGGCCCTTCGAATCTTTTGAACCTCTTCGAGTGAATAGCCAAATTGCCCTGCTTTCCACCTTTTGTCCCTCCGTAGCAGATTTCTTGCCACGGCAACCAACTGCTCGTGGAGGGCCCGAAGCATAAACTCGCTATCAAGTGAAAACTCCCGAAACTCCTTGTGCAGCGAACGATCAACGGCCTTCTCGTCTGCACTTCTTTCATCAAGCTCTTTTGTCTTATTCATACATCGCGCGAGCAACCAGGCTACGCTGTTAAAAGTGGACACCAGCTCGTTGCAGATCGTCTTTCCATAAAACCTCTGCCGATAAAACTGAAAGGCGTTTCCCAGGAGTGAAACTACAAGGAGGATAGCGATACCTGCCATTTTCTCTTCATTGGTTTTCTTAAATAACCATAATTGCGACCTTGGAACCTTCGTTGCCTCTAATTCTACCGACGTGGGACTACCCTGCGAAGGACTATCCGGCGCGTCCAGAGGTTCTACCCGGATAGGATCTGAAGGACCGAGGAGGCCACCGGACGGTCGCCGTAATTGGGCCTGGGCAGGGACGGAGGGGGTTTTTTGGGGTGCGGTCGCCGCTAACTTAACGGGGCCTGCTTTTCCAGCTGCCGATGGAGCCTGTGAGGGGCTGTCAGCCGCGTCTAGAGGTCCCTCTATAACCAATTCTGGATGATTGGGCAGGGTATCTGGCGGGGGACCCACTTGAATTTGCGCAGAGACAGAGACCGCCACTGTAGCAAAGAAGACTAAACCGAAGAAAGTCGAGAGCAGATACTTACCCATACGAACCCCCTTAGTTAGTAGACCTGACCACCTTTGAATCCCTGGCCAAACTTCTTTTTATCCCAACAACTCCTACCAATCGACCATCAGCAAACCACTCTTTTCGGACCATTCGATGTCGGTTACACCTTTTGCGTACTCCATTTTTTCCCTGGGCATGTCATTCTTTTTGCTTTTTCCCAAATCGCTCGGAGATTCGAAGGATGATTTGAGTCATCAGCAGGGTCATTGGGTCAGCGACCCCTACCCTCTACGAACCGGGGTTAGCGCTTTGTCTCCAAAAACCCGAGCCGCTCGGCCATGGGGGTCTGTGGAAAAATATAGCTGCATTTCGTACAGGTGCGCAGGCGGGGGTCCGAGTTGAAAGCTCCATAGGTGCGCGTGACCTGCGCCGCGATGTCACCCTGAACCACCTCTTGAGAGTACACCTTTTCGTCACAATTTTCACAAAACCACACGAACTCTTCTATCTCCTCAGGGCGCCTCTTACGCTCAATCACCATCCCCCAGGTGTCTTTACCGCGGCGCGGCGAGTGCGCCAGTCCTCCGGGACACAAAAAGACCTCCCCTTCCCGTATTTTAACCACCTGTCGTCGCTCACTAGGGGGCTTGACATGGAGCTCTATGTCTCCCTCTACCTGATAGAAAAACTCCTCTCCCGGCTCGACATGAAAATCCAAACGCACATTGGGGCCATGCAGGATCATAACGATAAAATCCTTATGATACGCTAGCACTCGATTGGTCTTGTAGGGTGGCTTGAAGAGTTCTCTGTTCTGTTCTACCCACCGCTTGAGATGATAAGTCGAAAACAGTTCCATTCCCCCACCGTCAGTTGGTGCCCTCCCAACTTGCGATCAGTTCAGCTGAATTGATAACATCGCCAAAGCGTTCCATTCTCTTTAATGCATCCCGGTGACCGTCCTCTGTCCTGGTCCCGACGCAATCGCGAACCACCACCATGAAATATCCTCGGTAATATCCGTCTCTCACGGTCCCTTCCACCCCGCCGTCAGTTGTGCATCCGACTATCACGATGGATAACACACCCCAGTGGCCTATGAGGCTCTCGAACTCCGTCCCCAGGAACATTGTCGGACGCCGCTTATCCAATACAACGTCATCCGCCTCGGGCTTGAAAGGCTCAATCAATTGCCAGCCGAAGCTCCCTCGCAGGCGCCTGGGTTTGAGCTTGCTCGGATGGTCCACCTTTTGATCTCTTAGTGCCCTCCTGATAAATGCCGGTGATTCATCACGCCAAAGATATGGAGTCGACTGGGTATACACTACGCGGACACCCGCCTTTTTGGCGACGCTAATCAGAGGTGGAGTCGTCCGCAAAAACTCCTCTTTATTAAAAGAGCTTCCGGCCTGGTCGTTCTGCATGTCCCAGACAAGCAGCACGGTTCGTTTGGGATCGACAACCTCCCGCAGCGTTATCGGGATCTTCCTGCCTTCAAAATCAATCATTGACGCTCCCCTTTCGGCTCAGCCCATGAAGGTTTCTGATTCGTCCTTGTGTCAGGGCCACCTTCTTTGAGAGTGCCCCTACGCCCCAATTTTTGAACATTCGCGCGCCACCCCATCGGTGATCACCCACCAGATCCCAAGTCCCTTTCTTAAAGCCCTGAGTACTTTGACTTGAGTCTCCCGCGTATCGGCAAATTGCTCGACCAGCTCATAGCCGATGTTGCTGTGCTCGGTGTCCGCCACACCGTGTTCCGCAAACATCTCGATCTCGTGATCACTTAAACCGTAGTGATGCTTGAATGCGTGCACGAAACGAGCTCCAGTGAGCTGGTTGGAGAACTCATTGCAGCAGTTAGTCGCAGCCACCTGCTCCAGGATGGTATCGCTCCGAAGGGCGATGTCGAGCCAGCCGGTCCTGGCCAGGATCGTAGTCGAGAGAAAATCGTTTTCCCGATCGCACCGCTCAAGCTCTTCTCTGGAAATGCCAATCCTCTCGCCAAACCGAAGAAAGAGGGCCCTGTGTCCCGGCACCGCCCTAGGGGCCCCTTCGAATAGCTCGTAACCGACCTCCGACATGATGATATCGACAAAATTTTTCTGAATAGTCGTATCGTGGATTCCAGAGAGCTGGCAGCGCACCAGCTTTGCCGTATTGATTGCCACATTGAGAGAGAAAATTCCCCATGCCTCCTTGGCCCAGATGCGGATCTCCTCCATGCTGATCTTCCCGTCGTAGAACGCAAGGTAGAACGGATGGTGTAGCCTCGCATGATGGTTCTTTACCTCGTCGATGAGAAACTGGCAAAACTCCTTAGGAGGGAGCGCTTTATCGGGAAGCATGGAACCCGCAGACATTTTTAGCCTCCTAACTTACCATAGGGATTCGGCGCCCTGGTACACCTGTAACACAATCATAAAATCAAGTAATAGCGAACCCGGGGTTTGAATCCCCGTGTTCGACCAACGGGGAGAGCTGCCGCTTCTCCCCTTTGGAAACCCCATCGGCTTTGTGCCCGCCTCA
>JAUXIP010000326.1 GCA_030620935.1 Deltaproteobacteria bacterium
ATTGAGAAGCTGGAACGGCGTTTCCGTACGGGTCAGGTCAATGCCTCGATCTTTTTTTTACGTGCCCTGCCGATCTTCCCTCTCTCCGTGATCTCGGCCGCGGCCGGACTATTCCGTCTCCCGTTGAAGCAATTCAGCTTGTGGACTTTCTACGGCACCATCCCCCGCTGCTTTTTTCTCGGCTACCTTGGATGGTTGATGGGCGAGACCTACCACAAAATCGGCCAAGGCATCGACAAGGTAGAAACCGTTGTCTCTGCCTTGATCGTCCTTGGTCTCCTGGCCTTGGTTCTTTGGCTGCGGGCTAGGGTAAGAGGGAAAATGTCGAAGAACGATTAAAAAAGTCCCTGTTGGAAGCCGATTTCCCATCCTAGGATAAAGCCGAATATGACGCTCGCCCCACCCGCGAGGACTCGAATCCAACGATTGAGAGCAGTGAAGCGCTGCGCCGTCAGAATGAAGGGAAGGCCGATCATGCTGCTCAGGACCAGCATGCCTCCCACCGAGCCAATGCCGAAGATGACGATGTAACCCAACCCCGACAGAGGCGAAGGGATGGTTGTCAGCACCAGCAACATCAGCGCGGCACTCCCCGCAAGCCCATGAACCATCCCGACCAGGAAAGGCTTCCGCATGGATTTAAAAGGGTGCGAATGGCTGTGATCTTCTTCCCGGCTTTCGTGAAAGTGAAAGTGGGTATGGGTCTCGGGGTTATGAGCATGGATATGAAGGTGGATCTTCTCGACGCCGAAGGAACGCCACAAAATATTCAGCCCCAGAATCACGAGCATCAACGCGACCAAAAACTCCAAGCCCAGGGCCAGCCTGGCTGGAATTGTCACGCGGAGTCCGATCACCACCAAACCAACGACAAACAAAGTGGTGGTATGTCCCAGGCCCCAGAAGGCGCCTATCAGGGAGGCCCATTTGAGGCTTTTATGCTCGCTGACGATAGTCGAGATAGCGATCAGATGATCAGCGTCCAAAGCGTGCTTGATCCCAAGGATCAAACCCAAACCAAAGGCTGCGTAAAGAGATGCTTCCATAATCCAGTTCAAAAACCTGCTTCCAGTCGGCCAAGCACGCCTGTCATAGTCGCCGGCCTGGGGGTGTCTCGAAGGGCCGATGCGTGGGAAGAGGAGGATCAAGCGTATCCTAAAGATACTCTCATTATCCACTCGAGCGTAAGACGGGCGTGTCGCATCGGACCGGAGAGAGACTCCCGGGCCGGCTGGCGGTAAATGGACTTATTTCAACGGCCTGGCAAGGGCTGGCCGGTTTGAGTCCCTATCCAGACTTCCCCTCCCTCGTAAACCTCTTTTTTCCAGATCGGGACGGTCTTCTTGATCTCTTCGATGGCGAAGCGGCAGGCTTCAAAGGCATCTTGGCGATGCGCCGCAGAGACAGCAATGATCACGCTCGGCTCGGTAATCTGGACAGGGCCGATCCTATGGACAATGGCCATACGTTTGATATTCCATTTTTTCTGAGCGTCGTCTCCTAGCCGGGCCAGTTCTCTTTCCGCCATTTCCGGATAGGCATCATAATCGAGGGCGATAACCTTGCGACCTTCATTATTATTTCTCGTCGTGCCAATAAAGGTAACGATGGCCCCGGCCTCGGGGTCGGTTACATATTCAACCAGCTCTTGAAGAACAATCGCATTTCGGACAACTCGAAACACCACCTAACCCCCGCTCACAGGAGGAACATAGACCACTTCGTCATTTTCTTTAAGGACATGATCCAAATTCACATAATCCTGATTGACCGCGTAGAGGAGCCGTGTTTTTACTGAAGCCAGTTTGGGATAGTCTTGTTGGAGCATTTTCCAGAGCTCTCCCACCGTGTTTCCCTCCTGGATCTCTTTTGTAATCTCCCCTGTCCCGACGCGCTCACGCAAGATGGCAAAGAATTTGACCCTGACTTTCATTTTCCTTGAAGTTGAGCGACCATATGGCCCAATTCAGGCAAAACCAGCTTTCGCATCGCCAGATCGACGGCGCCCGTGGAGCCGGGGAGAGAGATGATCACTTTCCCTTTAGCTACTCCTGCAACCGCTCGGCTCATAATCGCCGCCGAGCCGATATCCTGAAAACTGAGAAAACGAAAGATCTCTCCGAAGCCATCCAACCTTTTTTCCAACAGACCGTTTACCACCTCATAGGTCCCGTCCCGCGGCGCTATGCCGGTCCCGCCATTGAGAATAATCACATCGAGATCGTCCTTGACAAGTGTCTCTTGAAGCAGGCCCTGAATCTGGCCGGGCTCATCCTTAACGATCTGATAATCCACCAGCCGGTGACTTTGCTCGGTTAAAAGAGTCTTGATTAGCCGGCCGCTTTTATCCGTGGTCTCGTCGCGGGTGTCACTCACGGTGACGACAAAACATCCCAGGCTTTTCTTTGCTTTTTCTTTGTGTTCCGCGACAGACATCTGAATTCTATATCCTCCCGGCCGACTGCGGAAGCTCAATATAACAGCGAGGTTCTTTGAATTCAATTCAACTTACTTTGGAATACATCAGATTTTCAGGGGACCTCCCATCCCATCGCTTCAGCCTCCCGTCGGCGAGAAGTTCCGTTCAGGGGTCTGCCTCTCGCGCCGGAAGCAATGGACCGGTAATTTTTTCGAACCGCTTAGTCCCGATGCTTTCGGCTTGTTCGGCAGGCCCCCTCACTCTTGAGGATCAGCTTCGCAGAGACTTCCACCGCCTCCGAGCTAATCGTCGCTTAGGGACGGGAAGCTCCCCGTTTGCGGTGGCGCAGGCCTGAGTGGGCTTCCTGAGCGCGACTATCATAACCGCTTGCAGCGCAAGCTCTTGGATGGAACCGCTGGGAGCACTGAACCCAAGGTCTAGTTGCTCGGGCTTGAAATTGGAATGCAAGCTTTCGGCGTCACCGGGTTGACGGGAAGGAGGACTTTCTTATAGTCTTCTCTGGAGCAAGCAAGGTTTTTTTGGGAACGTTTTTATGGCCACAGAAGTGAAAAACGGAATCCAGACGATCGATCATATCGCGATCCCGGTCCGTGATTTGGATCTCAACCAAGATTTTTATTTAAACGTCTTGGGATTGAAGTACAAAACCACGAGACGGAACCCCGACGGGAGCCCGCGCCAAACCTATGTGCTGGCCGGAGATAACATTATCGGTCTGCACCTGCCTGGCGTGACTGCCGGCGGCTCCGCCAGTTCCGGCCCCAGGATCGGCGTCAGCGTCTCTAAAGAACGCTTCGTTGAAGTGCAGCAGACATTCAAAGCAAAAAATTATTCCTTCACAGGCCCGGTCGAGCACCCTCAGAATTTTCCTATCGTGTCATCAATCTATTTTGATGATCCGGATGGAAATCACCTGGAATTCTGCGTGCACCGCAAGGATCCTCTCTATGAATGCATCAGCCACACTGTATTCGAGACTCGAGATCTGAATAGGTCAGTTGCGTTTTTCACCAAGGCCCTGGGTGCCGGCTCGCCGATTGTCTGCGGCAAAGAGACCATGGTCCCGGTGCAGAACGGGCAGATGATTGGTTTGGTGGAAGTACAGGAGCTGTCCGAGCGGAGCAAGAAGCACGGTCGCGGCTGTCATATGGCGATGGACGTCACGCAAGAAGATTTCGATGCGATGCAGTCTTTGATCGACCAGTACGGCGGCAAAAACCAGGGGGACAGCCGTGCGGATGACGGGCTCAGACC
>JAUXIP010000249.1 GCA_030620935.1 Deltaproteobacteria bacterium
AGGCTCTGAAGCCATCGGTGACCTTCATGGGTCCCAGGATTATAAGGAACATCTCGTGCAGGTACTTGTGAAGAGGGCTTTTCAACAAGCGCGTGGACAATGTCTTGCGGGGGGAAGGAATTAGGGGAGGGTTCAATGTCTAACGCAGCGCTCAAGCCGGTTGAAGGCCAAATGATGCAGCTCTCAATGAAGGTCAATGGAACCCAGTATGAGATTCCAGTGGAACCTCACGAACTTCTGTTGGACGTTGTCAGGGACCGGTTGGGATTGACGGGGGCTCAGAGGTCCTGCGACGTGCAGGTATGTGGAGCGTGTACGCTCCTGCTGGACGGGCAGCCGGTGAGTGCCTGTACTCTGCTTGCTTTTGAAGCAAACGGTCGAGAAGTCTTGACGATAGAAGGGCTGGCCCGCAACGGTCAACTTCATCCTTTACAAGAGGCATTTATAGAAAAAGGCGGATTTCAGTGCGGATTTTGCACGCCAGGAATGATTTTGGCCGCCAAGGCCCTTCTCGATAGAAACTCCAATCCGAGTGAAGAGGATATCGTGCACTTTATGCACGGTAACCTCTGTCGCTGTACAGGCTACAAGAAGATCATCGAGTCCATTCTAGCAGCGGCAAAGAAAGTGAAATCGGTCCCCTCGTAGCACCCTCACTCGATCCCATACTCTTTCCACCGGGACGCAACCAGATCCAGATGTTCCTTAGGGGGCAGCGAAATCGCCGGGTAAGGGTGCTTCTTGGTGGCATCAATGGCAAGGCGGGAACCCACATCACGAACCGGATCATGTTGAGGGACCCAAGGGGGGGCCTGCGATGGGTCTAGCCCTACAGACTGCACATCCCTTTCGATATAGACGTCCTTGTCCGGCCTCACTCGCCAACTTATGGCCCAATCGAGAGAAAAATCATCCCAGATATCGATATCATCGTCCACGACGACGGTGACTTTTCCATACCCGGTTCTCACTGACCAGACCCCGTACATGACTTGCTTCACCTGGCCTTCGAACTGTTTTTTCATTGAGATCACGGCGTAAGCGCCGGATCCGCCCGCTTCCTTAAGGCGCACATCTTTGATGGGAAGGCCGAGCACATGCTTGAGATGTTTGAATAAAGGCCATTCTCTCCCTACGCCACGAATGCAGCTTGACTCCGAAGGCGGCCGCTGACTGATGAAGGCCTGATAGATAGGATTGTTCCTGAAGGTCATGCATTTGATGATAAAAAGGGGCTGCTGACCGGCAGGTCCCATATATCCCGTGTATTCTCCGAAAGGGCCTTCAGTTTCTCGTACTCTCGGAGGTATCTCGCCCTCCAAGACAATTTCCGCAGTGGCAGGCACGGCCAGTGGAATAGTCTCGCAGGGAACCAGATCTACCGCTTCTCCACGCAGACCTCCGGCAACGGCGAATTCATCTAAATCTGGCGCTACCTTCGAAACAGAGACATAACCGATGGTCGGATCCGCACCGATAACTACGGCTACAGGAGTCGGCTTGTTTTGCTCTTCGTTTTTTCTGACGTGCCAGGCCGCATCCTGGCGTTTGCCGATAAGGAAGCCGGTCTTGTTAGGCCCTTTGACTTCCATGCGGTAAGTCCCTACGTTGCAGTGACCCGTTTCCGGATCTTTCGTGATCACGTAAGGCGAGGTGAAAAATGGGCCGGGGTCTTCTCCCACGGTCCAGACCGGCACAGGCAATTTGCGGAGATCCACCTTGTCCCCGGTCCAGATATTTTCTTTGCAGGGCCCGGTCTTGACTAGCCGCGGTGGAATAGGATTTTCCAGGGCCCGGTCCCATTTTCGGTTAATCCCATGAACCGAGTCGGTTTCAAGGCCGATCGCGTACACCTCGCGGGACACTCCCAAAACTCCGGCGACAACCGGCATGGTGAATCCCTTCACGTTTTCGAACATCAGTGCGGGTCTCTGCCCGTCTGGAAGCTGATAAAAAAGCTGACGGCAGACGGCGGCGATTTCCCAGTCTTTATCGACTTCTTTCTTAATTCTTTTTAGCTTTCTCTTGTCTTCGAGGGCGGCTAAAAGGGCCCTAAGGTCATGGTAAGCCATTCATTCCTCCCGAGTTGGATAGCGTTTGGGTGGTCATCAATATATAAATGATCAGTACCTTAATAGTCAAGCCATTTATAACGTGAGTTTTCCGCTTCCTAGCCGAAAGGAAAAAGCCCGCCCCCTTCCGTTTTGATATTGCACAGGCCTCAAATCCGGCAGGTCTGGGAATGGTGCTTTATTGCGATGCTTTCCGAATAGGGGGGCCTGGGATATTCAGGCTCGGATCTCAGCGCGCATAAAAATAAGATAGGATATTCCGAAGCATAGAAAGACAAGTGCGAATAAAGTCGCTATATGTGGAAGAATAAGAATCAAACTCTGGTCCAAAGCCAGCGGGGTCGGTAAGATCCCGATTAATTGTTCTTCTAGTATTGGACCGAAAGATCGGGCGATCGGGTTGAGCAGAATATGCACGGTCTCTGAGTACAGCGTGTTAGGAGAGAACCGACTGATCACGGTCTCGATATTGGCCTGTTGCAGAAATTGTTCCTGTGTTGATGGATTCGGAACTATAACACCTGAGGCGAGCTTGGCCACCATCCAGACAAAAATCGCCAGAAAGAGCCAGACAGCAAGACAACCAAGGGCGGCGGTAACGGTTCGCTTCAGCAGGATCGAGAAAAGAATCGCTAGGGCCAACCAGAATCCAACATAGACGATGCCCGTCACCATGAAGATCAGCATGCGCCACAGCTCTTCAGCGTTGGGCAAAAATCCAAGCAGGCTGATTCCCAGACCGATGATCAAAACAAAGGTGGAGGCCCAAAAGATTGCTACCGTGGCAAGCCCGGCAAGGAATTTGCCGTTGATCAGGCTATCGCGATAGATAGGCTGCGAGAGGACACGGCTTAGAGTCCCACGGGCATATTCTCCGCTGATAGCGTCAAAACCTAGGGTAATTCCCACGAGCGGTCCGAGGAATCCAAGAAAGGTCGCAAGCGAGAGAAGGGCTCCAGACTGCGAGGTCAGCAGTAGTAGGAAGACGAATTCCGTCGGCATATTTTCCGCGTCCTGCCGAATGGTTAGTCCCGCCGAATAGGTAGACCACAGTGCTGTGAATATGATGATCATCAGCAAGATCATAAAGCGGCGACTGCTGAAATGGTCTGCCAACTCTTTCCAAAAAACTACGGTCATGATCTTTCCTGTCTACTGGGTACTAAGGCAAAAGTAAAAAGGTAAAAGTAAAAAACCGATTGAGCGTTTTGCCTTTTTCCTTTTCATTTTTTACTTGCTGCTACGCCTCGCGGAAGTATTTGAGATATATCTCCTCCAAGGTCGGATCTTCGGAGCGGAGTTGAAGCAACGAGAGACCTTTTCTCGTTACCAATGAAACCACCTCCGGTCGCACATCCTTAGTGCACTGCAAGCGCCAGGCGCCGCCGCGCTGTTCTATCTCGGCAACGCCGTCAAGAGATCGCAGATCATTTTCAAGGCCGTCTGCCCCGGCCTCAACCTGAATCAGGAAATTCCAGCGGCGCTCTTTGAGGAGGGCGCTCCCAAGCTGGTCCATCTCTCCGTGAACCAGCAACCTTCCTTTAACGATAATGCCGATCCTACGGCAAATCTGTTGCACCTGATAAAGCTGATGCGAAGACAGAAGAACTGTGAGACCGCGTTCGCGCGTGAGGTTTGTAATCAGCTCTAGGACACGAATGGCCCCATCGGGATCTAGCCCCAGCGTAGGCTCATCGAGAATGAGCACCTCGGGCTCCTTGACCAAGACCTCCGCAATCCCAAGTCGCTGTTTCATCCCGCGCGAGTATTCCTGTACGGGGCGGTCGGCGTCGTTGGTAAGACCTACATGCTCCAGCAATCGTACAATCCTTTGGCTGGCATCGGTTTCATCGATACCATTGAGCCGTGCGATATAGCGAAGATTTTCCCGTGCGCTGAGGTCCTCATAAAACCCGGGGTTCTCCGGCAAATAGCCGACCCTTTTTTTCACTTCGAGAGGCTTTCGCGAAGGGTTAAAGCCGCAGACCAAAACCTGCCCGTTTGTGGGCTCGGTAAGTCCAAGGAGCATTAATATGGTGGTCGTTTTCCCGGCACCGTTTGGACCAAGAAAGCCGCATATCTCGCCTTGTTCTACCTTCAGACTGAGATCGTTGACGGCAACCAGGTCTCCGTAGCGTTTTGTTAAGTTGATGGTTTCAATTACGGCACTCATCGTCTCCCCAAACGAACGAAAACCCCTCCCAGACCCAAGACAACCGCGGCCACTATGCCCCACCCCAGCCAGGCCCATGCTGCCGGTGTTGAGACCGTTACTCGGAAGTCG
>JAUXIP010000358.1 GCA_030620935.1 Deltaproteobacteria bacterium
ATGTCAGCGGGCCGTGATTGACAGTTCGACTCGGCGGTTGACCGCACGTGCCCAGTCGGTTTCCTGGTTGATCTTCGGTTGAGTCTCTCCTAAGCTGGCGGTGGACATGCGTTCCGGCTCGATCCCCAATGCCGTCAGCTCTTGAATCACCGTTTCCGCTCTGCGGAAAGCGAGCTTCTGGTTATACTCTTTGGTCCCGATGTAATCCGCATGACCTTCGATCACGACGACGAGATCTGATTGTTCTTTAAGCTTTTCGGCTACTAGATAAGCTTTTCCTTTTCCGAGGTCCGTGAGCTTGGCGGAGTCGAATTCAAAAGCGACTTCCGGGAAGATGACTTTTTCAACTTCGACTATTTTTTCCACCTCTTTGGTGACGATCTTCTCTACCAGGACTTCTTTGATCACTATTCTCTCAGAGACGGCTGCTTGTTTCTCGGGAGTCGGTTCTTGAGGGGCCGCTTTCTTGGAAGGCTCTGACGGCTTCAAGGGAACTCGCTTCGAAACCCCGTAGTCGTGAGCCGGCTGAGGCTCCGCAAATAACGGTGGGTGGGGCCTGTGGCCGAAGACATACTCCGTTTCCTCAGTGGCGCTGACCACCGCGTGGAATGGTCTGAAGACGACCCACTCGGCCAGGAGACCAAACGGGTGGGCTACATAGGCTAAAATCCTAAGCGGATGGGACTGGCTGTCGTCGTATTCATCCGCGAGGGTTTGCTTGGGTGCCGTGAAGAGAAACGCCCATAGAACGACAGGAACGATAAGAAATCGCAAAGTCTTCATGGGATCCTCCTTAATGATTCCGAAAAACCGTTTTACTTTAAGGCCTTATTGTCCATTTGTCAAACTGACGGGGACTCTACGTCAAAAAGTGTTGTTCCTCGGGAGAAAACCTTCCGGCCTGACGAAGTAGTTCGAATCGTTCAAGATAGTTCAATTTGTTCAATCCGTCAGAAGAAACCCTTGAACAATTTGAACTTTTTGAACGGCTTGAACCTGTTATTCCGAAAAGTAGACCCCCTGCGTTTCTGTTCAACCTCACACTTTTCGTAGTAGAGCCACTGACCGGTAGCGGGTGAGTCCACTTGTAAATGGCTAGGTGCTAGTTTAATAGAGAAGAAAAAGCGGACCTTTTGATCGTTGATAACTACGGAAGTCCAGATAGTCCTAATGAATATCGTGTTGCAAAAAAAAGATCGTACGGCTTCGGTGATGCTTGAGCGACCGCCGCTCAATGTTTTGAGTATTTCCATGCTGCGGGAGCTAAGGGAGGCTCTGGAGTCAGTCGGCAGCGATCCGACCATCGATTTCGTGGTGATCAGGGGGGGTGGGGAACGCGCCTTCTCTGCCGGAGTCGATGTCAGGGATCATACCCGGGAGAAAGTCCCGGAAATGCTGGAGGTGGTTCATGGCGTGATCCGGAGACTCTTTACCCTTCCACAAATCACCTTGGCTTTGGTTCGGGGAGCCTGTCTCGGAGGAGGCTGTGAATTGGCAAGCTCCTGCGACTTTATCCTGGCCACGGAGGAAAGTTTTTTTGCCACTCCGGAAATTCAGGTTGGTTGCTATCCCCCGGTTGCTCTGGCTCGCTTCCCCT
The DNA here is from genome assembly GCA_030620935.1 of Deltaproteobacteria bacterium. Next base: position 1,598 of record JAUXIP010000358.1, read on the forward strand.
CCCTGCTTGGCTACCACCGGGCCGCAGAAATGATTCTAACAGGGCGGAGGATCTCGGCGCAGGAGGCCTTGTCCTTCGGCTTGGTCAACCGTGTGGTTCCGTCGCATGAGTTGGAGCAGGCCGGAGAAACTCTTCTGGAGGAACTTAGAGGAAAAAGTAGAGCAGTGCTTCGTCTAACGCTTAAAGGATTGCGAGAGATCGCTCTGAAAAACTTTTCTGCGGCGCTGGAGAGATCGGAAGAGATTTACCTTAAAGAATTGCTCCAAACCGAGGATATGGAGGAAGGAGTACGGGCTTTTCTGGAAAAAAGAAAACCGGGGTGGCGTCACCGCTAGCTAACGGGCAGATTACAAAATCTTCCCGTAGGGTCTCTAACTTCCGACGAGCTGCTTCTTAATGTTGTTGACAAATTCCTTGAGCATTTGATCCGCTTTCCTGCGTATGATCGGCTGTCCAAACTCGCCGATCTTGCCCAGGATACTGACGTCGGTCTCCACCACGAGTTCTGTTTCTTTGGGGCTGATCTCCTTGAGCTCCATGCTGGTTTTGCCTCTCACTGCGCCCGCCACCACGCGGTCGCTCGCCTCAGCTCGTAAAGCTGCGCGCCAGTTCTCGCGGTCACGCTCTTCCACCAAGATCTTTCCCTGAAGGTTAAGCGAGATAGGCCCCACGCGTACTTTCAGAGTCCCCTGGTAGGTGGTGTCGTCAATCTGGCCGACGGATTCCACTCCCGGAAGACATTGGGCTACTTTGGGGACGTCCATTAGAAAGTCCCACAAAAGTTCACGAGCCACAGGAATCACTGCGCGTTGACTAAACTTCACCGCTTTTTCCTCCTTGATGTCCGGCGACGAGGTTTGGTTTTGGCTTTAGCCTTCCTGCGCAAATCCGCCAAGGCATTTTCCAAGGCGCGGCGCACGAATACCGCCGCCATCTCCTTTTTGTAGGCTGCCGAGCCGCGGAAATCGCTGATCGGATCCACCGCCTGTTTGGCCTTCTCCGCTGCTTCGCGCAGCGCCTCGGCCTTGACCGGCTGTCCGCGCAATACCTCCTCGGCCTCGCGAGCCCGAATCGGCGTCGTCCCGACGCTTCCCAGAGCCACTCGAACATCTTTGAAAACCTTCTTGGCCCGGTCCAACGTGACTACGGCCGCTGCAGAAACCGTGGCGTAATCGTCAGCTGTTCGAGGAAGAAATTTAAGGAAAGCACCGCTGCTGTTAGGCGGTAGTCCCGGGACAAAGATCTCAGTGATCATCTCGTTGGGTTGGAGCACCGTCTCGTAGTAATCGGTAAAAAACTCATCAATGGGAATGACACGGTTGCCGTCGGTTGAGCTAGCCTTAACCGTTGCCCCCAGGGCGATCAGAGTCGGGGGCGGGTCTTGATTGGGATCGGCATGGGCGAGTCCGCCTCCGACGGTGGCCATGTTGCGCACTCGTATCGTGGCCACGTGCCGGCAGGTCTCGGCCAGAAGCGGCAGTCGTCTGCGCACGATAGCCGAGGTTTCCAACTCACGATGGGTGACTAGGCTGCCGATGCGCAAGCCGCCGTCTTTTTGGGTGATGCCGTTCAGCCCTCGCACTGAACGCAAACTGACCAGGCAAGTAGGATTCAAAAGGCGCTGCTTCATCATTATAATGAGGGCCGTTCCTCCGGCGATGAGCTTGGCTTCGTCGCCGAAAGATTTGAGATCAGCCTGGACCTC
>JAUXIP010000374.1 GCA_030620935.1 Deltaproteobacteria bacterium
ATCTCTTGAGCCAGCACCTTGAGCCCTTGGGCCTCCAAGCCGACCCATAGCACCCTCGGTCTTCTTATATCAGGAAAGACTCCTATTCCTCCAGCCGTAAGCGAAAAGGGTTCTAAAGGCCGGACGGCGCGTTCGACCGTGTCGATAATGGGAGCAATTTTCTCTTCCTCGACAGCCCCAAGGAATTTGAGGGTAAAGTGAAGATTTTCCTGCGCCACCCAGCGGACGCCCGTAAGGCTCTGTTTCAGTTGTGACTGAACCTCAGAGATTTTCTGGGCCATCTTCGGGTCAATCCGGACTCCAACAAAAGCGCGAATCACTGCCCGCTGAGTCTGCCTTAGAGAAGGGCTGTTCTAAGCCAGTGGAGGGCGGCCTGTGAGGCACCTTGAATCACGCGTTCCCGATCTCCCTGAAAGCGGAAGCAACGGGTCTCGTCCCCCTGTGGTTGAGCCATTCCGATCCAGACTGTACCCACCGGCAGTTCAGGACTTCCACCTGTGGGTCCTGCGATTCCTGTGACGCTAAGTCCAAGACTGGCCCCTGATTGCCGCCTGATTCCCTGGGCCATCTCTAATGCTATCTCTCTGCTGACGGGGCCGTGCCGTCCCAGCATCGACTTCTTGACCCCCAAGAGGTCTATCTTGGCCTCATCCGAGTATACGACGGCTGCGGTCTTAAAGTAGTCGGAGCATCCGGGCACGCGCGTAATTCGATGGCTGATGTAGCCGCCGGTACAGGACTCCGCCAAGGCCAGGGTCCATCCTTTTTTCCGTAGCAGCCCGCCGACTATCTCCTCCAGGGTTTCATCTCCATCACAATAAATATACGGCTGGACGAGTTCCTGAATCCGTGTTCTTAGCCCCTGGAATTGGTCAATACTCTCATTACCGCCCTTGACCGTCAGGCGCAGTGAGAGGTCGGGATAATGGGCGCGAAAGGAGAGCCGCACACCCTCGGGGAGATCGATCGGCTTCAATATCTCATCTAGCTTGGACTCCGTCAAGCCGTAGATCTTGAAGGTGCAGGAGGATATTTTCGCCTCCGTTTTTCTCTCCTGGGCGAGCCAGGGAAGCACGCTTTGGTGCATCATCTCAACCATCTCTCGGGGCACGCCGGAAAGCCAGATTAGCCATTTCTGGTCCCGAGTCCTAATGCGAAATCCGGGGGCGGTTCCCTGCGGATTGGGAATCAGCCATGCCCCTTTAGGGAAACGTGCCTGCTTTAAGTTGTTTGGGGTCCATGGACGTCCTCGTGACTCGAATCTCCGTTTTAGGGCTTCGGCCACCTCTGCGTGAAACTCGAGTTCCTGACCAAGGAATTCCGCTACGGTCTCTGTGCTGAGGTCGTCCGCCGTTGGTCCGAGACCTCCTGTCCCGATGACCAACTCTCCTAGCTCCATTCCGCGCTGAAGCGCCCACAGGAGTCTTTCCTTTTCATCCCCGACCTTCAGGATGGTCACGACATCGAGCCCCAGAAGAAAGAGCTTGTCCGCGATGAAGGATGAGTTGGTATCGATAACCCTTCCAGTCACCAGCTCATCCCCGGTACTTAGAAGTACGGCTTTTTCCATTTATGAAGAGATCCCCAACATCCTTTTTTCTCGCCCTGATGAGATCGAGGCAGGATTGATGATGGATGATAACAGGATAGCGGAAAGTCGGGGCCGAATAAAACCTCTGAAGCGGGGGTGGGATCAGGAAGGTTGGCTATCGGCTAGCTCTGTAAGGAAGAGTCGTTTAGCGTTTTCAAAAATGTTTTGTAATGCCGGCTCGATTTTCTCCCTTACCGGGAGCATCATCTTGAGGGGATTCGTGTACTTCCCATTTTTGTAAAATTCAAAGTGGAGGTGGGCGCCCGTACAGTGGCCTGTACAGCCTACATAGCCGATGGTTTGTCCCTTTTTAACCTTCGTCCCTCTCCCTATCCCGCGGGCGATTCCCCTGAGGTGAGCGTAGTAGGTCCTGAGGTTGGAACCATGATCGATCTCAATGAACCTGCCATAGCCGCCGCTTTTCCAGCCTGCATAGGCGATCTTGCCGTCCGCTACTGCTCGGACCGGCGCTCCCCGTTTGGCAGCAAAGTCGACTCCACGGTGTGGGCGCCTGACCTTGAGGATTGGATGAAAACGGACATGGGAGAAGGTTGAACTGATGCGGCTGAACTCAACAGGGTATCGGAGAAAACTGCGGGCAAGAGACCTCCCTTCGAGATCGTAGTAGTTGCCCTTGCCGTTTTCATTTTGAATGTAAAAGGCGAAATGTTTCTGCTCTTGGTTGATTAGTGCCGCGGCCAATATGTGAAAGGTTTCGTTCTTGCTTCCCTTCCGATATCTTCTGTTGTAGAGAATTTTGAAGGAATCTCCCGGTCTGACGTCGGTGTGAAAATTTACATCCCAGGCAAAGATATCTACAAACTGGGAGATGACTGTGGGATGGATGCCCAACCGTACTGCGCTCTCGTATAGCGATTTCGTGATGGTTCCAGCAAGGGCCTTGACCTCAATCTCGTAGGGTCTCTCCCGCTTCCGAAAAACAACCCCTTGACCATTCCGCTGCCAGGTTAAGACCCCGTTGCCGTTCAGTTCGAGTTCTAGGGCCTTCAGATGCCTTGTTTTTTTCTTTCCTGCCAGGTTCGAGCCGTTTTTACTGAAATAAAGATAGACCTCTCTTCCCGTACGGAGTCTTCTCGTAGAGTAGTGTTTCCGAATGGAACGGAACCATAGCTCCATTTCATTCTCTGATAATCCGTAGGGCTTCAGTATTCTTGCGAGAGTATCTCCCGGGCTGATTCGGTGAGTGATCTGTTCTAGGTTGCCAAGCGATTCGACGGGCGGCTGCTTCTCGTTGTTTTCTTTCGTGCCATTGTTGACAAGTTGCTTGAGCGGGGTGGCTGTTGACGGTTGAATTGGGATCACCAACCATAGCAGGGCATGAAGGAGGCCAATGAAAAAAGCAATGGCACCGTAGGATGTTCGTTCTCGTCGCTTTGTGAGAAAATTATGAATCATGGGTGAAAAATTTTTCACCAGATAGCCTTTCTCACTCGGAATGTCAATGAAAAAGTTAATTCACCTGCAACTGCTAATTGCTGATCGTTTGATGGATCATGATCGGAGAGATGATCTCAT
>JAUXIP010000044.1 GCA_030620935.1 Deltaproteobacteria bacterium
ATCGGGGAAAAAAGTGCGTCGAACCATTCAGGTTCCTCAGCGGCTTGTGAATATCGTTTTGGAGGGATAACTATGCAGGATATGAGTTTCGAGTTTCGAGTTCCAAGTTCCAAGTTGAAAACCAGAAACCAGAAACTGGGAACCAAAAACTATCTTGCAGTGCTCGGCCTACTTGTTTTGGTTGCTTTCGCGGGATGCGGCTACCATTTTTCAGGAGGGGGGGAAGGAATCCCCGGAGATATTCGCAAGGTTTTTCTTCAAGGCTTGGTCAACCGAAGTCGGGATGTCGGCATTGAACAGGAGATCGCTTCAGCCCTTAGGAGTGAGTTTCACCAACGGGGACGGCTGCAGGTCGTTGACCGCATGGATCAAGCGGATGCCGTGCTGAGCGGCGTGGTCCGCTCGGTCGATCATCATGCCGTGTCGGTTAATCGCCACGATGAAGTGCTTCAATATGAGGTGACACTTATAGCTGATATGACTCTCAGGCGGCGGACTCCTGACGAGATTCTATGGCAAATCCGAAAGAACAAGGTCGTTGAGCTGTATGCCGGCTCTAGGGCGGCGGTGGTGACGACTTCCTCCGAATTTAAGACCGGGACACTTAATTCGGAGGATGTCCGCCGCTTATCCGATATTCACCTTACGGAAACCCTCAGCCGTCAGGCCAGAGAGAAATTGGTGACAAGGTTCGCTCGCGAGCTACATCAGAGGCTCATGGAGACATTCTGAGATTGACAATTTTCAGTTAAATTAGGTGCCGGCGGCTATGCGGCTGACCGATCTTGCCAGGCGGGATAACCAGCGGGACGCGGTGTTGGGCTTAAGAATCCCTTTAGTGACGGCTTTCCCCAGGGCTCGGTTGACCTCCTTCAATTGGGCGGAGGCGCTTCCGTGATCTTGAGTCTCGATTGCCCTTCGGGTCTTCTTGATCAAAGTCCTTATCGTAGATTTGATCGTCTGATTTGTTGCCCTTCTCTTTAAGCTCTGACGGTGTCTCTTGATGACCGATGGATGAACAGCCAAGGATTACCTCCTTCGTTTAATCCATTCTCTTTACCATCTGCCCCTTGAGGAGTCAACGCATGGAAGAGATTGGAAGGATTACGAGAGCTGCGGGCGTGGTGAGTTTTTTTACGCTCCTCAGCCGGATCCTCGGGCTTTTGCGCGACATAGTGGTGGCTTACCTTTTTGGGGCTCAAGCGACGGCCGAAGCATTTCTTGTCGCTTTTCGTCTCCCCAATCTCTTGCGTCGTCTAACCGCAGAGGGTGCTCTAACGGCAGGTTTTATCCCAGTCTTTACAGATTACCTTACCCATAAGAGTAAAGATGAGGCGAGGAGGGTGGTTCAAATCATCTTTACCTTTGCCACCATGTCACTAGCAGCTCTGACCATTTTAGGAATTGTCTTTGCTGCGCCAATCATGCGTGTGTATGCACCGGGATTTTTGGCCTATCCGGCAAAATTTGACCTCACGGTTTCTCTTACCCGCTTGATGTTCCCTTATATCTTTTTTGTCAGCCTAGTAGCCCTTGCCATGGGGGTATTGAACTCATTGCGCCATTTCATGGCCCCTGCGTTGGCGCCGGTTCTCCTTAATTTATCTATTATTGCCTGCGCGCTTTTTCTTTCACCTATGCTCAACGAACCTGTCACTGCCTTGGCTTATGGAGTCCTCCTGGGAGGTGTCGCTCAACTCCTTCTCCAAATTCCTTTTTTGGCTCGCTATGGGTTCTCCTTTGGCGTTGACTTTCATTTTAGACATCCCGCTCTGAAGCGCCTTCTCTTTCTTATGGCACCGGCGGTTTTTGGGGCTGCGGTTTATCAAATCAATGTCTTCGTTAGCACCATGTTGGCCTCAATGCTCCCGGGAGGGAGTGTTCCCTACCTTTATTATGCGGATCGACTCCTGGAGTTTCCTGTAGGGATCTTTGCCATTGCCCTAGGGACGGCTGTACTGCCAAGCTATTCCTCTCTAGTGGCTAAAAAGAGAAATGGCAGAGCTGCGGGGGACCCTTTCTTATGCCCTTCGGCTTGTCAATTTTGTCTCTCTCCCTGCTGCCTTGGGACTGATGGTCGTGGCTGTTCCAGTATTTTCGCTTTTCTTCCAAAGGGGAGCTTTTGATGCCGACACGACGCTCAAGACCGCTCAGGCCTTATTTTATTACTCGTTAGGTCTATGGGGAATATCCGGGATCAAGGTGACAGTGCCGGTATTCTACGCCATGAAGGATACCAGGACCCCAGTGTGGATCGCCTTGTGGTCATTTATACTCAACTTGCTCTTAAGCCTGGTCCTTATGGGAGCAGTGCATGTGAGTCCTGATGCCACCCTTCTTGGTCGTATGATTGGTGCGCTTTCCCAACATCTCGCAATCTTTTCCCTCGCCCATGGAGGGTTGGCCCTCGCCACTTCAATCTCCTCCACATTTAATTTTCTGGCCTTGATCCTGATTCTTCACCGACGTTTGGGCGGTTTGCCGTGGGGTGAATTTTTCTCCTCATTTGTCCGCAATTTCTTCAATGCCTTGCTCATGGCCCTTCCTCTCCTTTGGATTGTGGGGCAGGTGAACTGGATTGGACCGGAGAGAAACCTGCTCATAAATGGAATTGTCTTCTTAATGGTTCTTGGGCTGGGGATTTTCCTTTATGCTTTCCTAACTTTCCTTTGGCGCAGTCCAGAGTGGGAGATCGTACGATCCTTAGGCAGAAAAATAAGGGGGAGGTCCTTTTAACAATTTTATTCTAAGTAGTTGTTCCTTAAATATTTTTGATGCCGATAGTTTGAGCAATCTGTTGGGAGGGGCTATTTTTCGCCTTGTCCCAGGCTCCCGTCCCGCCTTATCGACAACTTATGAACAATTTCTGGCATTGTTGGGAAGTTATGTGCCGGCTCTAACGGGAAATGCGATACCGGAAGGGCTTCGCGCTCCCGCGCCTCTCGTCGCGGCCCTTCCGGCCCCGGCCGAACGGAAATCCTTCCGGAATTGCCTCGGCAGTGGTCACAAGTGGCCACCTTGCCTCGGTCAGTTCCGGCTTTCCTTCTCGGCCAGGGTTCGGCGGGCACCCCCGCTCCTACGGCGAGGTCGCGCTCAGTCTCCCGGCATCGCTGATTCTCTAGAGATTCACGTACTTTTTGAACAAACCCCAATTTTTTGTGAGTTTCTTTGTTTTCATCAAAGTTCCCATAGTCGTCCGTTGAGATTAGGCTTCGCAATGTTGTCAAAATTCGAGCGAAAGTGGTCGTTTGGCTACCCTTGCAACTCCATTGGAGTTGTGCGATAAGACATCTCAGTTTCGTTCGTTCTCCCAATAGAGTTATGAAAGGAGGTGAATAAGGATGGGTAACAAAATCTTTTCAGTGGTTGGTGTGATACTCTTCAGTTTAACCTTAATCCTCGCTGGTTGTGGAAAGAAAGAGGAGGCAGCGGCGCCCGAAGCAGCAGCTCCTGAGGCAGCAGCTCCTGAAGCAGCAGCTCCTGAGGCAGCAGCTCCTGAAGCAGCAGCACCGGCGAATCCCTGCGCGCCTGCGAATCCATGTGCACCGGCGAATCCATGTGCACCGGCAAACCCATGTGCACCGGCGAATCCATGTGCACCGGCGAATCCGTGTGCTCCTGCCGGGAAATAGCGAGCAGCATGCAAGGGAGCTGAAGGTCATTTAAGATTCAAGAGTCTTTTTCTATCACTAACAACCCGAAAAAGGGGGGAGGGCAAAGACCTTCTCCCCTTTTTACTTTTGGGCATTGTTGGGAAGTTGCGTGCCGGCTCTAACGGGAAATGCGATGCCGGAAGGGCTTCGCGTTCCCGCGCCTCTCGTCGCGGCCCTTCCGGCCCCGGTCGAGCGGAAATCCTTCCGGAATTCCCTCGGCAGTGGCCACAAGTGGCCACCTTGCCTCGGTCAGTTCCGGCTTTCCTTCTCGGCCAGGGCTCAGTGGGCACCGCCGCTCCTACGGCAAGGTGGCGCTTAGTCTCCCGGCGTCGCTGATGCTCTAGAGATTCACGTACTTTTTGAACAAACCCTACTTTTGGACGAATGTTTCTCGTTTCAATGATTCCGAAAGTTGTGTAAACTAAAAAAGTGCGCAGGCTGAAAGGGACGGAAAAATCGAGGCCTTTATCCTAGAGCTGCGTGGGTATGCCCGGATGGTGGAATTTGGTAGACACACGGGACTTAAAATCCCGAGGATCCGGAAGGGTCCGTGCCGGTTCGATTCCGGCTCCGGGCACCAACACGTCCAACCAAGCAACTCGATTTCCTGCAAATAGATGAGCGAAGCCGGAGAAAACCAGAGTCGACGAACGAGGGTGACGCTGGCTACTTTAGAGCAAAGGCTTCCCGAGTGGTTTTCGCGCTATCGGGACTCCGCTAACGAAGATCTCATCGCAGAGCTGTTTCAGACGGTTGTTAAATTGGCCAGCGACGAGGCCAGTCGGGGAGACTTGAAAGTTCTCAATAGGGCTCTCAAGGAGCTTCGATATGCCTTTAAGGTCTTTGCCCGCTACCGTCGGGTGCGCAAGGTCAGTATCTTCGGTTCTACCCGCGTTCAAGAGGATGGCCCTTATTATCGGATGGCCATGGATATGGGCCGCCGGTTGGCTGAAGAGGAGTTCATGGTCATTACCGGGGCGGGCCCAGGAATCATGCAGGCGGGTCACGAAGGGGCGGGAAAGGAGAAAAGCTTTGGGGTGAATATCCAACTCCCTTTCGAACAAAAGCCGAATCGATTCATATGGCGGGATCCCAAGCTCATTACTTTCCATTTTTTCTTCACGCGCAAGCTGATGTTTGTTAAAGAGGCGGACGCCGTTGTCTTTTTTCCCGGGGGGTTCGGCACTCACGATGAGCTGATCGAGGCCCTTACTTTGGCGCAAACCGGCAAGAGTCAGGTAGTCCCCGTTCTTTTAGTGGATATCCCCGGTCAAGGATATTGGAGCCGATGGGAAGAGTTTGTACGGAGAGAAATGCTGAGGCGCGGGTATATTTCGGAGCAGGATTTAAGTCTTTTCAAGATTGTCGAGGATATCGAGACGGCGGTTCATGAAATTAAAACCTTTTACCGCCACTATCATTCTTACCGCTTTGTAAAACGGAACCTCGTCATTCGTCTGAACCATCCTCCCACGGCGGCCCTGATCGACGCGTTGAACCGGGATTATCGAGATATCTTGACGGAAGGCAAAGTCAGGCAGACAGGACCTCTGGCCGATGAATCCGATGATCCGGATCATCTACATCTCCATAGGATTCTGGTGCCCTTCAATCGCATGGATTTTGGCCGTTTAAGGCAGATGATCGATTTGATCAACCGGCAGAGTTAGTAATGAGGTCCTTAGTATGTAGACATGTGATATCGCTGGCATCCCTCGGGCCAAGCCCTTCGGTTCGGCCGAGCTCACCGCCGAGGCCCGAGCGCGGTCAAGGCTTCGACTGAGCTCCCCTCGGCCTGTCTTCGACCCTGAGGCTCAGACCCGAAGGGAGCTCGGGACGAAGGCAGCCGAACGTCTAGGCCTGTGCCTTGTAGGCCACCACACCGTCCTCCCCAAGGGTGGCTAATCCAAAGGCTCGGGCCAGTGGTTCGACTTTGCTCACCACCCTGAGCCTGTCGAAGGGAACGTGACCTCTACGCTCCTGTGCCCGCGCTCTCCAGGGCTCGCCCCTCGGTTGCCTGATGACTACTTACTTTTGAGCTCCTTAATAGTCGAGAAGATCGCAAAATGGGACTCCGGCGAATTGGTATTTTGAGCATCGGAGAGATGGGCTACCACTGGGCCCGTCTTTTGAGCAGCCATGGGGTAGAGGTGCTGACCTATTCCAAGGGCAGGAGCGAGGTTACCCGTAGGCGGGCGGAAAACGCAGGCGTGAGATCGGTTCCCTCGCTGAGGTGTCTGGTGGACGAAGTAGACTTAGTTGCTTCGGTGGTGGTTCCGTCCGCGGCAAAGCGGGTAGCCTCGCAAGTAGCCAAGGCTGTTGTGAAAACAGGGCGGAAGGATCTCCTCTATCTCGATGCCAACGCCATCTCTCCGATGTCAGCCGATGATATCGGAAAGACGCTATCCCCGAGCGGCGTGAATTTTATCGATGGCTGCATTATCGGCTCCGCGGCAAAGATCGACAAAGGCGCGGTGGTCTATGTCTCGGGCCCTCAGGCGGAGCGTGTCCGGGAGTTGGAGCCTTTTGGTTTTTCCGTCAAAGTTCTGGGGTCGAGCATCGCCCAGGCCTCTGCCTTTAAGGTAATCTACGCGGGATTGACCAAAGGGCTCCAGGGACTTTTCGTGGAACTTTTAATGGGAGCGAGGAAATTCGATTTGTTGGACGACATTGTGCGGCGTTATGATGAAAGTTTTCCCGGTCTATTGGATCGGGTGAGTCGAAGCATTGTCGGACTACGCATTCATGCAGGTAGACGGGCCGAGGAGATGGACGAATTGAAGCGGACTTTCGGCCATCACGGAATGAAAGCGGTAATGGCCCCTGCGATTCAAAAAGTTCTGAAGAGCATAGCCACTCTGGAAATCGGCACGGCGTCGGAGACGGGTTCCCGCGAGGGAGATCTTTTAGGGACGTTGGAGCTGTTGTTTCAAAGAGGGCTTCTCCAGAACCGATCGGGGAAAAACAGGGTTTAAAGGTTCAAAGGGTCCACGGTTCAACAGGCAATCGCAGAATCTTTGAACTATTGAACCTTTAAACCTTTGAATATTAGAAATTTAGGAGGATAGGGAACGTGGCCAAAGCACAGAGTCGGGCGGAGAAAAAGCAACCGGGGTACGGTTCGGATGTTGTTGTGGATCTCATGAAGGCCTTTGATATTGAATACGCGGCCTTCAATCCGGGGGCGACCTTTCGAGGCATTCACGACTCCATCGTCAATTATGGAGGGAACTATAAACCCGAGGTTATCTTTTGCTGTCATGAGGAGATTTCCGTGGCCCTGGCGCACGGTTATGCCAAGGCCAAAGGGAAGCCGATGATTGCGATTGTTCATAACATCGTGGGCTTGCAGCACGCGAGTATGGCGATCTTCAACGCGTGGTGTGATCGGGTTCCCGTCATCGTTCTTGGCGGCACCGGACCGATGGACACCACGCGCAGGCGTCCGCGCATCGATTGGATCCACACGGCTCTGGTTCAGGGAAACCAAGTTCGCGACTACGTAAAATGGGACGATCAGCCTTACAACCTCGCCTGTGTTCCCGAATCCTTCATCCGGGGATACCGGATCGCTACCACCGAGCCGATGGCGCCGATCTATATCAACTACGACGCGGATATCCAGGAAGATGCCGTTAAAACGCCGATCGAGATGCCGGACATTAGCCGCTTCGCTCCTCCGGCGCCGATGCAGGCGAACCCGGAAGCCCTGCGACAGGCAGCCAAGCTTCTGGTCAATGCAAAATCGCCTTTGATCATTGCGGATTACCTCGGGCGAAACCCGAAGACAGTGCCGGCTCTGATAGAATTGGCGGAGCTTTTGGCCATCCCGGTGGTCGATAAAGGGAACCGGTTCAATTTTCCCAACACCCATCCTTTGGATGTTACCCATGGTGCTCGGGAGCAGCTGCAAAAGGCGGATGTGATCCTGGCCTTGGACGTGGCGGATCTTTACGGATCGCTGACCACGGTCAACAAACAGACCCGCGCTTGTGAGTACCTCGTCAACCCTGCGGCCAAGATCATCCATATCTCGATGAACGATATGCTGGTGCGGAGCTGGGCCGGGGACTATCAGGTTTTGCAGGCTCTCGATATTCCGATGAGCGCAGATACCTCGGTGGCTGTCCCGGAACTCACCCGGCTCTGCCGTGAACTGATGGGAAGCGACGGAATGAAAAAAGCGGCGAATGAGGCGCGTCTTAAAGAGCTTGGAGACAAGCACAAAAGCCGCCGGGCCAAGTGGGTGGCGGACGCGCAGGCCAAGGCGTCTCAAAAAGAGATTTCGACGGCGTTCTTAGCCTACGACTTGGGAGAAGTCATTAAAAAAGAGGATTGGGTTTTGGTCAACGGCAGTTCCAACGGCTGGGCGCGCAAACTTTGGGAATGGACCCAGCCCAATCAGTATCTCGGAGCCAGCGGCGGCGCCGGCGTGGGCTACGGCATGAGCGCGGCTATCGGGGCTGCTTTGGCATTGAAGGATACAGGAAAGCTCTGCGTCGACATCCAGGCGGACGGCGATTTGCTGATGACTTCGAGTTCTCTATGGACGGCTGCAAAGTATAAAATCCCCCTGCTGATCGTGATGCACAACAACCAATCGTTCTACAACTCCGAAGAGCATGGGATCGAGATCGCCAAGTTTCGCAACAGGCCGGTTGAGAATGCCGGCATCGGCACTCATGTGGATGACCCGACGGTTCACTTCGCCAAGATGGCGGAGTCTTTCGGCGTTCATGCGGAGGGTCCGGTCGAGAAGCCGGCGGAGTTGCGTCCGGCCATTGAGCGGGCTCTGAAATTCGTTAGAGAAAAGAAACTTCCCGCCTTGGTTGATATAGTGGCTGAGCCGCGCTGAGGATGGTTCCATGACGAACGATACGCATCGGAGTTTCAGACAGGCTGTGCAGTGCCTGGACGACGAGATCGACCTCGGGCGCACAGCGTTGGCCATCGCCGACGCGGAGTACCCGGGGCTGGACATCGAATCATATGTGGCCCGGATAGATCGTCTGGCAGCCGCCGTTCAGGACCGTTCTGGAGACGAGGCCGACGCGTACCGTCTCATCGCCGCGCTCAACTACACCCTTTTTAGTGTTGAGGGATTTCGCGGCAACCAGGATGACTACTACGATCCCAAGAACAGCTTTTTGAATGAAGTCATGGAGCGCAAGCAGGGGATTCCCATTACCCTGTCGGTCCTTTATATGGAGGTAGCCCGGAGGGTGGGTCTGGACCTTTGTGGGGTGGGGTTTCCGGGCCACTTTCTCGTCAGGTATGTAGGGAAAGAGGGAGAGATTGTCATTGATCCCTTTCACCAGGGGGAAGTCCGGTCCATCCAAGAACTCAAGGATATGCTCGACGAGATGTACCGAGGCCGGATTACCTTCCAGCCAGAGTTTCTGTCACCGGTGTCCAAAAAGCAGATTCTCAGGCGGATGCTGAACAACCTCAAGGGCATTTATCTTGACCAAGGGGATTTGATCAAGGGCCTGTCTGTGGTTGATCGTTTGGTCATCCTGGAGCCGGACTCGGCTGAGGAGATAAGAGACCGTGGACTGCTCTACCTGAAGCTAGAATGTTTTTCCCAGGCGCTGGAGGACCTTGAGGCCTATCTCAGGCTTGCCCCAAATGCGGACGATGCCGCCGAGATACGAGAGCAGGCCGTCTACTCGAAACAGCGCCGAATCCAGATCCACTGAGATCCCGGTTGCGCGAAAGCCGAATTCTTCCATCACCTATATGGTTGAAGATCAAGCCTGTCACGTTTTCCCGGTTGAAGATCTAAAGAATTTCTCTGCGAAGGTATTCATGCACTTCGGTGTGCCGGAGCCTGACGCAAAGCAAGCAGCGGAGGTATTGGCAAAGAGCGACCTGAGAGGGATCGACTCTCATGGAGTCGCCAGGCTCCGCACTTACTATGACATGCTATCGCTAGGCAGGATTAATCCCAGGCCCAACATTAGAATAGTCAGGGATAAATTCAGTGTGGCAACCGTGGACGGAGATAATGGCTTGGGATTGGTCGTAGGTCCTAAGGCTAACGAGATCGCCATGAACAAAGCGGAAGAATATGGTTCGGGGTGGGTAAGCGTATGCCACACGAATCATTTCGGCATAGCAGGGTACTACTCTCTGCAGGCTCTTGAACGAGATCTCATAGGCTGGGCCATGACCAACTCCACCAAATTAGTTGCTCCTCTTTGGGGGGCGGAAAAAATGCTGGGCACCAATCCGATGGCGATAGCCTTTCCCGGCTGCAAAGAGCCTCCGATTGTCATTGACTTCGCCACCAGTGCCGTGGCGTACGGAAAAATAGAAATCGCGAGGCGGAAGAATGACCCGATACCCATGGGATGGGCTATCGATAAAGACGGCAACATGACGACCCGTCCTGATGACATGGTGAACGGAGGCGCTTTGCTGCCTTTGGGTTCTGAAAGAGAGATGGGCGGACACAAGGGCTACGGACTCTCTGCGATG
>JAUXIP010000287.1 GCA_030620935.1 Deltaproteobacteria bacterium
GATGTCCTTTAGTAGAAAAAGACACTGCAATACCACTAACCGACCATCACTACGCTCCTCTAGGAGAACAAGGAAAAGGACTAGCTGCAAACCGTAGCCAGTCGCAATCTGGACGCGGGAAAGTGGAAGAAAGAACAAGCAGCGTCCAGGAGGGGGCTCACTTATCATGTATTCAACAACATTGCGCCTTTGGTGGTGAATGATCTTACAAAGGATCCGAGAGTTTCAGAGGAAGGTTTTTGTCGCAGGCATAGGCTGGCTTCCTACATGGGAGTACCCTTGATAGCTAAGGGAGAGTGTCTCGGAGTAATCGGCCTGTATACACTGGAGAGGCATCGGTTTACCGACGAGGAGTTGGATATCCTTTCGACTCTTACGGGTCAGGCCGCCCTGGCAATCCACAACGCGCAGCTCTACTACGAGATGAAAAAGCTGGCCGATCACCTGGCGGCAGCCAATAAGGTAAAAGATGAATTTTTAAGCGTCATGTCACATGAACTCAGGACGCCGCTCAACACGCTTATCGGTTATACGGAGATGGTCAGGGACAAAATGCTTGGCGAGATTAACCGGCAACAGCAGCAGGCCCTTGAAAAAGCACTCAACCACGCCGGCATTCTATTAGGCATGATAAGCCGTGTCTTGCTGACGACCCAAATCGATGCCGGGATGATCAAAGTGGAAAGTACCGCAGTGAACCTGGGTGAGTTTCTCGAAAAGCTTAAGCCTACCTACAGTATCCCTTTGGCTAGAGACGTGACTCTGCTCTGGAACTATCCCTCGGACCTTCCGCCGGTAAAAACCGATAGCAATCGGCTCAAGCACATCCTTCAGAATCTGATTAATAACAGCATCAAATTCACCCATAAAGGTCATGTCGCGATATCGGCCGGGCATATTCCCGATTCCAGGAGTGTGGAGCTAAAGGTAACGGACACGGGGATAGGGATTCCGAAAGAACATCTCTCCACCATCTTTGAAAAGTTTCATCAGGTAGACAGCTCGGAGACGCGACTTTACGGCGGTGTCGGCTTGGGACTCTACATCGCCAAGCAGATGACCTTGAGGCTTGGTGGGAGCCTTAAGGTAGAAAGCGAACCCGGGAAAGGCTCGACCTTCACCGTAAAAATACCCTACGATCAGCAATAGTCATCGATAACTTTCGAGTTCTTACTGCTGTATTAGCGGAGCTCTTTTCCAGCCAAAAACTTCTTGCCTATTGCCCTTTGCCTGCTTGACCCTTGCCTATTGACCTACTGGACTTGCCTCCGAGAAATCGCTAAAAGAGAATACAAGGAAGGAGAAGAAAATGTCGGAGCAAGATTACCGAATCGAAAAAGACTCTATGGGCGAGGTGAAGGTGCCGAAGAGCGCCTACTATGGCGCTCAGACTCAAAGGGCAGTAGAAAACTTTCCCATCAGCGGCGTCGGTTTCCCCTCCCGCTTTATCCGTGCCCTGGCCATCATCAAACACGCAGCCTCCTCGGCCAACGAAGGGCTCGGGCTGTTGGATCCTAAGATTGCTGACGCAATCCGGAAAGCAGCCAAGGAAGTCATGGAGGGCAAGCTGGACCAAGAATTCGTCGTGGACATCTTCCAGACCGGCTCCGGCACTTCGACTAATATGAACGCCATCGAGGTGATCGCCAACCGCGCTTTGGAGCTCCTGGGTAAAGAAAGGGGAAGCAAAGGGGTACACCCCAATGATCACGTCAATATGAGCCAATCGAGCAACGACGTGATCCCGACCGCGATCCACATCTCTGCGTTGGAAGCAGTTCAAAAAGAACTCCTCCCTGCCCTTGATCAGCTACATCAAACCCTGAAAAAGAAATCCGATGAGTTCGACCGGATCGTAAAGATCGGCCGCACCCACCTGGCGGATGCAACTCCGATCCGGTTGGGACAGGAATTCGGCGGCTACGCACGTCAGATCGAGCTGAGTATTGAGAGAATCAGGACCGCCTCCAGAGGTCTGGAGGAGCTGGCGCTCGGAGGGACGGCCGTGGGAACAGGCATCAATACTCACCCGGAATTCCCTTCCAGGACCATCAAGAAGATCTCTGAGATGACCAGTATTAACTTCCGTGAGGCCAAGAACCATTTTGAGGCTCAGGCAGCAAAGGATGCCGTTGTGCAAGTCAGCGGGAGCCTAAAGACTCTGGCTGTAAGCCTAACTAAGATCGCCAATGATCTGCGCTGGTTGAGCTCCGGCCCCAGATGCGGGATCGGGGAAATCTCTTTACCGGACACCCAGCCGGGCTCCTCTATCATGCCGGGGAAGGTCAATCCCGTGATGTGCGAGTCCGTTCTCCAGGTCGCCGCCCACGTCATCGGTTGCGATGCCACTGTCACAATCTGCGGCCAAGCGGGCAACTTCGAGCTGAATGTCATGATGCCGGTAATGGCGCTTCGTCTCCTGGAGGCGATTACCTTCAGCGCCAGCGTGGCCAAGGCGTTTACGGAGAAGTGTGTAGTGGGCATCGAGGCCAACAAGGAACGCTGCGAGGAGATGATCGAGAAGAGTCTCGCCATGGTCACGTCTCTGGCGCCGGTAATCGGTTACGATGCTGCCGCAAAGATCGCCAAGGAGTCCTTCACTACCGGCAAGACCGTAAGAGAAGTCGCCAAAGCACACAAAGTCCTGCCCGAAGAAAAACTCAACAAGATTCTCGACCCGTGGCGCATGACCGAGCCGGGAATCCCCGATAAGTAGTTTCGAGTCTCGCGTCTCGAGTTGAACCCGAAACCTGAAACTCGGAACTCGAAACTGACTCCCAGCGGCGGGGTGTGCAAATTGCTTGTGGCTATGCTATTGAAGAAAAGACCTTTCGTGGGGAGGAGAATGAGAGCATGATCAAGCGCGAGCAACCGTATATTAGACAGATTTTCATCTGCATCAACAACCGCCAGGGAGCAAGCCCCTCTTGTGGCTATAGTGGTTCCGAGGAAATCGTCGAAGAGCTGAAAAAAGTAGCGAAGGAAATGAATCTCAAAGGCAAAGTCCGCGTCGCCAAAAGCGGTTGTTTGGATCTCTGCGTCTTCGGTCCCAACATGATGATCTGGCCGGACGGTATCTGGTACATGAAGGTCACTAAGGAGAACATTCCGGAGGTCATTGAGAAATACCTGAAGCTGGAAGAGGCGGATAAAGAGCAGCAAAGCGCCTTCCCCAACCCTGCAGGGAAATAGTCCTCCCTGAGGGGCTGAACATCTCCATGATTTTTTGATGAGGAATCGATGTTGACGCACGACGTCATTCTAGTGGGCGGCGGCGGTGCAGGTTTGCGGGCCGCCATTGCCGCTGCAGAAAAGTCCGACAAACTTTCTATTGCCGTGGTCTCGAAGGTCTATCCTATGCGGAGCCACACGGTGTCGGCCGAGGGCGGCGCCGCTGCGGTCTTGCGGGAAGGAGACAGCCTCGATTTCCACGCCAAGGATACTATCTTTGGGGCCGACTTCTTGGCCGACCAAGACGCCGTTGAGATGTTTGTCAAAGAAGCCCCCGGAGAATTAATCCAGCTTGAGCATTGGGGATGCCCATGGAGCCGTGACCCGGATGGCCGCGTAAGCGGGCGCCCCTTCGGAGGCATGACGATCAATCGTACCCTGTTCGCCGCCGACAAGACCGGCTTCCACATGCTTCACGCCTTGTTTCAGACCTCTCTCAAATACGAAAATATCGTGCGCTACGACGAGTTCTTTGTCACCTCCCTATTGGGAGACAACGGCAAGATCTGCGGTGTGACCGCCATCAACATTTACAACGGACAAGTGGAAGTCATTGCAGGCAAGGCCGTCATCCTCTGCACCGGCGGCGGCGGGCGTATTTTTCCCTTCACGACCAACGCAGCCATCAAAACCGGCGACGGAATGGCGCTGGCGTACCGGGCCGGCGTGCCACTCAAAGATATGGAATTCGTCCAGTATCACCCCACGGGCTTGCCGGGAACAGGCATTCTGATTACCGAGGCCTCCCGAGGTGAAGGGGGTTGGCTCAGGAACAAGGACGGTCACCGCTATCTGCAGGACTACGGGCTCGGTCCCCCGACCGACAATCCGGTCCACAAGA
>JAUXIP010000228.1 GCA_030620935.1 Deltaproteobacteria bacterium
AGGAAGGTCACCAGCGCAAATGGAAATTTTTTGCCACCATCCCAAACGTTATCAAAGATCAAAACAGGAAACCTGCTTGACTTTTCCACCTCGCTGACAACGGCTGTGATTTCGTACTTTCTCTCGACTCTTTGCTTGATGTGGATCACTTCTCCGGGATATGAGTTTCCGTAGTCGCTAAGGAAAGATCTCAAGTCCTGCATCCTGTTTCCTCCACCGAACAGGAGCAGTTTAAGCAACAACGAGGCCAGCCTCTCTACAGACCTTCCGGCAACAAATCATGCCCGGAATTCATTCAAATTGAGTTATATATCTTATATTTGGGAATTGTTAAGAGTTTTTTTCTAATATGTAAGAAATTAATACAATCCCGTCGGCCTAATCCAAAAACGCTTAGCTAAGTTAGTTCAGCATATTGTACTTGGTCTTTTTGCACCGCAAGAACCCAGAATTAATTTGGCACATGCCTTGCGAGTATTTTTTCAACTATGACAAAATTAAAGTCGCAGGGTTATCGCTGGCTTCCTCTCCAAGAAGCTTGGGAATCACTGCCGGAGATCGACACCGCCGAGTTCAATGAGCTTTGTCCCGGCTACGAAGGGGTGTGGTGCCGTTACCTTTGGACCACGACCTACTTTCAGCAGTTCTTCAAAGACGTAGTCATTGTCACTCACGGACCGCTCTCTTGTGTAGCGGCAGTGAAGAATTTTAAACAGACACACTATTCTCTCCATTCCGCTCTCCCCTTTGCCCATTCTCCCTGCACCAACATGGACGAAAACGCTGTGATTATGGGTGGAACTGAGATCTTGGCCGACACCTTGAAGCGGGTGGACCGAGATTACCGTCCCTCACTGATCATCATTGTCGATACCTGCGCCTCTAACATGATCAACGATGATGTCGACGCAGTGATTGCAGAGATAGGACCTGAAGTAAAAGCCAAAATCGTCTATACGCCGAGTCCGGGCTTTGCCGGGATCCAATGCGGTAAGGCAGTGGAAGCCATGGGCCCTCTTGTTGTTTCTCTTATGGATCCTCCGAAAGAGATTGATCCCGAGGGGGTCAATGTCCTCGGCTTCTACTACGATACCCGCTTCACTGAATTCGAAGGGCGAAAACACGGGGGGTGCACCGAGGCCTATACTCATCTTATTGAGGGGCTCGGCCTCAAGGTCCATCGGATCATGAACGCCGGCGAGCACGATTACCTTCGCACTGCCACCGAGGCCCGCGTTAACGCTATCCATACCGCCATGTGGGGCTATCCGGTGGCCCGGGCGATGGAAGAGCAATTCGGCACACCTTGGCTCAAAAGGCAGCTCCCTATGGGGCTTAATGGGACCCGGAGTTGGGTCATGGAGCTGGCCCAATTTATGGACCGGGAGGAAGAGGGAGAGAGGTTTGTGCGAGCTGAGGAGGAGAAGCTCGCTTCTCTCTTTGAAGAGACCAAAAGGTGGGTAGAAGGAAAAGTTCTTCTCGTGGAGTGCTCCAGAAATTCCCAGGCCAAATATGCGGAAATGCTCGCTTACGCCCATCTTTGTCAAGAGATGGGAATGAAACCTTATGTCTATTGCCTTCACCCGGTAGAGTTCAAATCCCAGAACGATGACATAATCGCGTTTGCCGAAGTGGAGGGCTTTGACCCGCCGGTCCTGATCGGACCCTATCCCTACCACCAACCAGTCAACGTGGAGGACGTAATGGCGGACTTGGGAATCGATAGGGATCAGTGTCTCTACATCTACGACGATGTCTTCCCCTATGCCAAGAGCGGCAGCTTTGACCCATCCAGTGTCCCCCGTTACACCGCCTCCTCACAGATGAAGCGGGTTAAAGGGAGTTCCTTTCTCGGTGTTGGCTATGCCGGAACTGCGGCCACTGATCGAGGACTTATCGAATCGGTTAAAGCAGCAAGCCGCAAGTCCAGCCCAACCTTCTACGGCAGGGTGTGGTCTTCAACTCCGTTTGATTTTCAGTCTGCAAGCCGGAAGGAGAGAACTGCCCCATGATGGAAGTTGTTCCGCTCGCAAACGACACACAAATGCGTGACCAGTTCCAACCGGGAGCCTTTATCGGAACCATTTTTATTACGAGCGGCATCCTAGATACGGTCAATGTGTATCATGGTGTCTCAGGCTGCAACGCCATGGCCCAACATTTTCGCGGTGATCTCGTGCCCAATGGAGGTTACGTCCCCGTGATCCCAACCGGATATTTAGAAACGGAGGCGGTCATGGGAGGAGCGATCAAGCTGGAAAAGACCCTCAAGCTTGCAGCGGAAGCCAAGGCCTTTCTGAAACAGCCTCCTCAATGCATCTGGATTTCGATGAGCGATTGCCCGGCTGTAGGTGGAGAGGACATTGAAGGCGTGGCACGTGGTATTGCAGCGGAGACCGGGGTAAAAATCGTTGCGATCGAAAATGCCGGCTTCAAAGGTGGATTGGTTCGAGGGGCGGAGCTCGCCCTGTGCAAGATCCTCGATGAAGTGGTGGAACCCTATGATGGTAAGCGGGAAGGGATTAATCTCATTGCCCCTTTTCTCATGGGAAGCGCCAACTGGCCTTTTGATATCGACCATATGATAGAACTCTTGGAAGCGGCCGATGTAAAGGTCAACCTCGTTATCTCCCGCAACTTGAAGTTTTCCGACCTGAAACGTTTTCCCTCGGCCGCGGCCAACCTCCTACTCACCTATGAAGAGATGCCGGACTTCGTGAGAAAAAGTGAAACCCTCGGTGTTCCCACCTTAACGGATGATCTTGTCCTGCCTTACGGAATTGGCAACACAGAGGATTGGCTCCTCCCTCTCGCAGAGCGCTTCGGCAACGCGGAAAAGGCAAAGCGATATTTGGTCGAAGAGATGGGCAAGGTAAAGAAAATCCTCTACCGGAATTACAACTTTAGCTGGATGGCGAGTTTCCTGAGCGACAAATACGCTGCAGTTTGCGGCTACGCCCCCTTTGCTGCGGCCATCACCCGCTATCTCTTCCACGACCTCAATATCCGGGTCAAGGTGGTCGGCTTGTGGAGTGAGACAGAGGCCGGCAACAAAAAAGCCCTTAATATCCTCGAACCCCTCGGCGACTCACTCGATTTCACCGTCTTGGAAAACCCCACGTACTTTCAACTGGGCGAGGCCGTAAAAGAGGCCAACGTGGATTTCGTCATCGGTTCCATTCAGGATAAACCTCTCTTTAAATCGTTCGGTACCGCTCACCTGAATCTAGGTGGTTTTTACTACTTTAATAACTACAACTTCGTACCGTGGCCGCTGGTTGGGGTAAAAGGCTCGCTCAGACTCTTCTCGGAGGTCTCTAAGGTGGTAGACGACGCCTTTTATGAAACTGAGGCCTGGAAAAAGTTAGCGTTCACTCCAACAGACAATAGGGTCTGAAAGGAAAGCATGGAGAAGGTCGGCATCATCGGAGCCGGACTCATGGGCACAGGGATCGCCTTCGTCGCAGCACGCCACATAGAGGGAGAGACCATAATCGTGGATGTGGCGGAGGAGATTCTCGCTAAGAGCCGGCGCACCGTGGAAAAACTCGCCGCCCGCGCGATCGAAAAAGGTCAGGCAACTGCAGAACAAACCGGGACCTGGCTGGGTCGCCTACGTCACAGCACGGACAGGAGCGATCTCGAAGGAGCTAGCTTTATCATTGAGGCAGTGCCTGAGAATCTGAAGCTCAAGAACCAGATACTTGTGGCCATCGATGAAAAGTGTCCCGCGGAGACGATCCTGGCAAGCAATACGACCGGCCTTCCCATAACCCAGATCGCTGCTGGCACGCGCCATCCCGAGCGAATTATCGGCGCTCACTTCTTTAACCCCGCCCCACTGATGAAACTCGTGGAGATCGTGCGCGGCTACGCCACCAGCCAAGAGACCGTCGGGAAGACTGTGGAGTTCTGTTCCCGTCTGGGTAAAGAGACCATCCTCGTGGAGAAAGACTACCCGGGCTTCATAACCACCCGAATTATGAATGGATACCTGATGGAGGCCCTCAACTGCCTCCAGGACGGAGTGGGCTCGGTGGCAGATATCGATAAGGGTTGCCGTCTCGCTTACAACCACCCCATGGGCCCTTTCCAGCTCATGGACCTGGTAGGTCTCGACACAGTCCTACCGGTTCTTGAGTCTCTACAAGCGAACTATGGAGAGAGATTCCGCCCCCCTCAGCTCCTACGGCAGATGGTAGCCGCGGGTAAGTTGGGGAGAAAATCCGGCGCGGGCTTCTACGACTATCCCAAAAAGGAGAAGAGCAGCTGATGGAACAACCGAGGTCTCAACGTCACGTCATTGTCTACGGCAAGGGCGGCATTGGGAAAACTTCCGTCGCGACCAACCTTGCCGAAGCCCTTGTCCAGGATAAGAAGCAGAAGGTTATGCTCCTCGGCTGCTCCCCGAAGACGAGCCTTATTGATCTCTACGACCTATCAGGAAACGTGCTCCCTATCCTTGACCTGAAGCGCAAGGAGGGAGTCAACGCCAAAAACATCGGTAAGGCAGTTTGGCAAAGTCCCGATGGAATCCTTTTGACCGAAACTGGTG
>JAUXIP010000264.1 GCA_030620935.1 Deltaproteobacteria bacterium
CGGACATCCCCCATTGAAACAAACGCCTGGAGAGCGCATTTCCAGCGGCAATCCGGGAGCGAATGCGGGAGTAGGCGTTCTCATAAACCCTCGGGACGGAAAAAAGGATCGTGGGGCGAATCACTGAGAGATCTTTCCCGACTGTCTCCAGAGAGCGGGCGAAGCCACATGTATAGCCCTTGCCGACGACCATAAAATGCTCCAGACGCCCGAAGGAATGCGCCAGAGGCAAAAACTGAAGGTTCGTATCCTGATCCGTCGAGAGAAGAGCTGAATCAACGGCGTTGATCATAAAGAGATAATGGCCGTGAGTCGTGAGGACTCCTTTGGGCTCTCCACTGGTCCCGGAAGTGTAGATAATGGTGAGATCGTCTTCAGGACGGAGGGATTGAGCTGCACGCTCAAAGACCTCTCCACGCTTCTCACCATAGCAGCGACCTAACTCCCGCAGCTCGTCTAGAGAGAGCACCTGCTTGGCATCCGAGGCTGAGGAGAAAGACTCCCCTGCTGGATCGATCAAGATGATCTTGTTCATTAACCGAAGTGAAGGATGATGAAGATCGATCTTCTGAAGCCGCTCCGGGGATTCGACAAAGAGAGCCGTACATTCAGAATCTTCCACAATGCGCAAAAATCGCTGAGAGGTGCTGGAGGCATAGACGGGAACCGTCAAGGCCCCGATACAGATGTTGGCCCAATCGATGAGACTCCATTCGACTCGATTGGCGGAAAAGACGGCAACCCGATCTCCTTTCTTGATCCCCAAAGAAAGCAGCCCGAGACCGATCTCTCGAAGCAACTGCGAAGCTTCCTTCCAGCTATAGGACTGCCACTCATGGTTGCGCGCAAAACGGTATAGAACTCGATTCTCGTACCGGCGGGCTTGAGAGAGAAACATCTCAGCGAGGCTTCGATATTTCATAGATCCAAGTATAGCATAGAGCCGATATTTTACAGCAAATCCTTGAAACTCCTATCCTTTTCTGCCATCTAGGATACCATGAAGGTGATCGGTTTGACCGGCGGGATTGCTACCGGGAAAAGCACCGTAGCCTCCATGCTGTGGGATCTGGGGGCCAAGATCATTGATGCGGATGAGCTGGCCCGGGACATTGTCAAACCGGGCCAAGCGGCATGGAAAGAAATAGTGGACGCCTTCGGGCCGGATATTCTCCAGGCCGACAAAACCCTCGATAGAGAACGACTGAGAAAACTTGTCTTCGGCGACGAAAAGGCCAGGGCGCTGCTCGAATCCATCACCCATCCTCGCATTCGAAGCCTGGCCCAACAGAGGATCCAGGAATTGGCGGCCGGTGGCGCAGAGGTCATCGTTTACGAAGCCCCCCTTTTGTTTGAGAAGCAAGTTCAGCTTTGGCTTCGCCCGGTCATCCTGGTCGCCTGTGATACGGCCACCCAGAAGCAGAGACTGCGAGAAAGAGACGGGCTTGACGATGAGGAAATCCGGCGGCACCTGGACGCCCAGATGAGCATGGACGAGAAGAGAAAACTCGCCGACTCCATCATTGAAAACAACGGAGATCTGGAAGAACTGAAAAGGCAAGTCAAAGCAGCGTGGGAGAAAATCACATCTACTTGACACGCTCCTGATATGTCCCGTCCGAAGGGTCTACTCGCACTCGATCTCCGATATGGATGAAGGGAGGGACTTGCACGGTAACTCCGGTCTCCAACTTAGCCGGCTTGTACGACGCGTTCACCGTCGCGCCCTTGAGGACGGGTTCCGTATCGACCACTTCCAACTCCACAGTGGACGGCGGGCTGATGCCGATAGGCTTCCCCTCGAAAAGCTCGATCTCCACGACTTCATCGGGGAGAAGAAAAGATAAGAGATCCCCGATATCTTCCGCCCCCAGCGAAATTTGCTCGTAGTTCTTCGTATCCATGAAGGTATGCAAATCACCCTCTGCGTAGAGATATTGCATGGCTCGCCTTTCCAAAACCGCTTGCTCGAGTCGGTCCTCCGAGCGAAATTTGCGCTCCGTTCCTACTCCTGTTTTGAGATTCTTCATCTTTGTTTGCATAAACCCGCGTTTGTTGCCGGGGGTAAGATGGTTCACCGAGGTCACCCGATAAAGGCCCCCCTCGTAGATAATAGTCATCCCCACGCGAAGTTGCGTTGCGTTAATCATTAGTCCCTATCCCCTCCCTCGTTTAAGAACTATCAACCTATTATCCCGGAGGCCAGGTGAGAGATCGGCCTCCCAAAAGATGGAAGTGAATATGAAAAACACTTTGTCCTGCTCCGGCGCCGCAATTAACCACCACGCGAAATCCGTCCTCAGCAATTCCCTGATCCTTAGCCAATCGTGCAGCAACACAAAAGACATCCCCGATCAGCCCCTTGTCCGTCTGCTCCAGGTCTAGGAGAGTAGCTACATGCTTGCGCGGTACAATCAGGATATGGACCGGAGCCTTTGGATTGATATCCTTGAAGGCTACGACGGACTCGTCTTGGTAGACAAAATCACCTTTAATGTCGCCCTTGATGACTCCGCAAAAAAGGCAGTCGCTCACGTTAAAACCCTCCTTTAATTTATCCCTCCGGGCAAAAGGCGAAAATTTTTCCTCTGTTGACCTCCAGAAGCACCCTCTGGAGAGACTCTCCGAAACAGGGACCCCAAATACATTCCCCGGTCGTAGGCTCGTAAGTAGCGCCGTGATTGGCGCAAATGATATAACGCTTATCTTCCGTAAAGAATTGGTTATCCACCCAATCCAGCGACAAAGCAATGTGGCGGCAGCGGTTGACGTAGGCGAAAATATTTCCCTCATAGTTGACCAAGAGGGCCTCGATCGTATTTCCCTGACATCGGAGCTGAAACTTCTTCGTCGTCCCGTGCGAAAGCTCGTCGGCGCGAGCCACCATTTTGCCTCTGCGACGCCTTTGATTCGTTACTCGTCCCATCTGTCATTCCTCTAAAAAACTCAGACCCCCTGAGGGACAGCCGACCAGAACCTCTCCCTGATCTACAGCGACAGGAAGGCGATAAAGCGAAAGCCCCTTGCAGGGCCCCTCAACACAGAGCCCCGAGCCAGGCTCATAAAGCGCGCCGTGGGTCAGGCAAATCAAGTGCCGGCGGTCTTCCGTAAAAAACTGATATCGGACGAAATCGAGTGGTGTCGTCATGTGACGGCAGCGATTAATATAGGCGTGAAATGACCCTTGATCATTGATCAGAAATCCGTCCACCCGATATTTTTGGCAGATCAACCAAAACTTCTTGACCGAGCCCGGCCCCATCTCTTCCACCCGAGCGATAACTCTCCCGCCCGAGCGACTTTCCCGCTCCATGCGGCGTTTATCCCGCAGAAAGAAAAATCTGCGGATGACCAGCCCGACACTCCAAAGGAAGAGGAAGAGAAGGGAGATATAGATCGTCAGGGCCATGGCGCCGCCGGTGTCACGAAAGCTTTTTCGATTCTTTGTCCGTGGCGTCCCGGATACGTTTGACCCCCTGGGGGGTCTGGCTTCCCTTGATCCCCATAACCTTCATTAGCTCGCTGGTCATTTCCGCCGTGATCTGATCCTGAACACTCCCTTTGCCGTCAGGATCCGCTTTTAAAAAGCTCATGATCTTTTCTTTGGCGACCCCGGTCTGCTCCAAATTATCCAGAAACTCACCATAGCCCACATGCCCGCGCAATTCTTGAAATCGAGCTAGGAGCTTATTGCAATCCCTGCATATCTTCGACCAGAAACCCCCTTGACCTCCGCAGTAAACACAACGAGCCATCTTTACTTCAATTCCTCAAAAAAACCAAATTTGTGGACGGAAGGACTCGCTCCCGAGATCGACCCACAACACATGTTAGTAGCCTTACCTCTTTTGCGACATTGCCCGAGCCGACATTTCTTGTATGATAGGAGCCAGGGTCTCGTTGGAAGCAACGACGCCGCGACAAGTCGCCTCTTTTTGATTAAAAACAAATTTCTTTCCACCCCCATTCATCACCATCCCACCTGCCTCTTCCACAAGTAAGACACCGGCACAAATGTCCCACTCGTGAATCAACCGGAAAGTTAGAGACCCGTCCCCTTCTCCGGCAGCTGCCAGGGCTAAACGGTAGGCTATACTCCCCACGGGTTTCAAGTGACACACCCCGGTAAATGCTTCAACTCGGCGGCGCGGCTCCGAACGGCTGATCAGCAACGACGCCCCGTCAATCCTTTCTCGGGAAGAAACCCGGATGGGCC
>JAUXIP010000351.1 GCA_030620935.1 Deltaproteobacteria bacterium
CTTCGGCGGGGCAAATTTCGAACCTTACCTGCCGCTCGGTCTCGGAAGATTTTTTCCACTAGTTTTAGCGCCTGTGGCATGTCAATGAGTTTCCTCGTCTCTTTTTCTCCGATGATCAAGGCCATTTTCCTTCTCACATCCTGGGTGTTTTCTATTTATATTGGAGAGAGGGGTTTTTTCTACCACAACCCATCTTACTTGAAAAGGCGAGCAGAGTTATTGACAATTTACTAATATTACAACTGCGCAGATCCATGGAGCGTTTCTCTTGACGGGAAGGGAAAACAATCCCAAGATACTTTCCAGGAGGCTCAGTTATGGCAAATAATGTTCCCAAAGGATGGATTTACTTCCTCGTCTTATTGGTCCTTGTCATTGTTATTGTAGTTCTTGTTGGAAAGAGCTTACGAAAATCCAAAAGCGAATCGGATACCGTAACATTACTCTTGAAGGAAAAAACCGATCAGCTGAAGGAAATGGAGAGGCAGATTCAAGAAAAGGATGGTCACATAGACCGATTAGAAGAAAAATATAAGGAAAATTCCTCAAAGGTCGTAGAGTTGGAAACCCGGCTGGAAGAAACTGCCAAGGCGCTCTCCTCAGCTGAGCAAAAGCTAAAGAAGTCCGAGCAGAAAGTAAAGCGGTTGGCATCGGCCCGGAAAAGGCGAGTTAAACCGACCGTTCCAAGACCCAGAGAACCGGTGTCATCGAGAACTCGGCGCCGCCCCGCCGAGCCTGGAATCTACGAGGCTATCCGAACCACTTCTGTTTTTGAAAAGCCGTCGGGTACCTCCAAGAAAATAGCGACGATCGATAAGGAAACAAGGGTTACGGTCGTAGGATCCGTAGGCGAATGGCTCGAGGTCCGATCCAAACACGGAAATCCTCCCGGCTTTATAAGTCGGGAAGACGCTATGTTCATTGAAAGGAAGAAATGAGAGCAATGAGCTGTCTGATTTTAAATCAGCTTTAATTCAGGAAGGCCCATCAAGATGAGGGGGCAGATTGGTAGATCTTCTCGGCAGCAGCCACAGCCTCCTTGGAAGAAACTCTGACGCCCTGATCGTTAAGAACTTTACCCAGAGCTTGGAGCAAGGAAAGGACATGTTCTTTCTTGCTGGATTCTCCCATCAGACCGATGCGCCATGTCTTTCCCGCCAGCGGTCCCAATCCAGCACCGATTTCAATATTAAACTCCTGCAGCAGTCTTTTCCGGACTTCGATGTCCTTTACTCCTTCTGGAATCATAACGCTGTTCAGCATCCAGAGGCGATGGCCTTCTTGCGACGCTAAATGCACCTTGAGGGCTCGGAGCCCCTCCGCTAGCGCCCGGTGATTCAGCTCGTGTCGCCTGAACCTAGCATCCTTTCCCTCATCCTTGACCAAAGATAGGGCTGCGTATAGGCCGTAATTCATCGAAATCGGCGCAGTGTGGTGATAGACCCTTTCATTGCCCCAATAACGTCCGATCATCGTAACGTCGAGATACCAACTCTGGACTTTACTTTTGCGCTTTTGAATCTTTTCTACGGCCGCTTTACTGAAAGAGACGGGAGAGAGTCCTGGCGGGCAGCTGAGGCATTTTTGAGTCCCGCTGTAGCAAGCGTCAACCTGCCAGTTATCCAGTGTAACCGGGCAGCCGGCTAAGGATGTCACTGTGTCGAGAATTAAGAGAGCCCCTGCTTCATGGACAATCTTTGAGATCTCGTCTATCGGTTGCCACACACCGGTTGAAGTTTCGGCGTGCACGATGGATACGAGCTTTACGGAACTGTCCTTTAGGGCCTTGGCAACCTGTTCGGGGCGGATAATCTCTCCCCAAGGGGCTTCCAAACGGAGGAGCTTCCCCCTGCAGCGCTCGACGATGTCTGCCATGCGCGTGCCGAAGACCCCGTTGATGCAGACGAGGACCGGATCGCCTTCCTCGATTAGATTTACCAGGCAGGTCTCCATCCCGGCGCTGCCCGTACCTGAAATCGGAAATGTCAATTCATTTTCAGTCTGGAACAGCCAACGGAGCATCCCTTTGTTCTCTTCCATAATCTTAAAGAACTCAGGATCTAGATGGCCGACTACCGGAGCAGAGAGGGCCTTAAGCACCCGGGGATGGACGATACTGGGACCTGGCCCGAGAAGGATTCTTTGGGGAAGCTCGAGATACGAATTCATCGGTGTGTCTATGCCTGAAGTTTTACTACACCTTCTTTGCCACGGCGGCAAGAGGTCTTTGTGAGGGCGACACTACGGTCTCGAATTGTTCCTCTTCGGTCGAGCCCGTGAGCGCTAGGGTAGAAGAGTCTCCGCCAGTGACCAGCCCCGAAATCTTATCAAAATAGCCCGCCCCGACTGACTTCTGGTGCCTGACGGCCCCATACCCGAACCTCTCCAGCTCGAACTCCTTCTCTTGAAGATCGGCATAGGCCGCCATTCCTCTGTCCGCATAATCAAGCGCAAGCCTAAACATCGCCTCGCACTCAGAGTGGTATCCCGATAATGTGACAAATTGGAACTTATACCCCATCCGGCCAAGCTCTGTCTGAAATCCAGCAATCGTCGGATCGTCCAGTTTATGCTTCCAGTTGAACGAGGGCGAGCAGTTGTAGGCCAGCATCTTGTCGGGGAACTTTTTCCGTATCCCCTCTGCAAACGTCTTGGCCTCGATCAAATTGGGCTCCGATGTCTCACACCACAGCATATCGGCATAAGGCGCATAGGCTAACCCTCTAGCAATCGCCGCCTCCAGCCCTCCCTTGGTCCTGAAGAACCCTTCGGCCGTCCTTTCCCCGGTGAGAAAGGGTCGATCCCTTTCATCCACATCGCTCGGGATTAGGTAAGCGCTGTTGGCGTCCGTTCTCGCTATAAGCAAGGTCGGCACGTCTTCAACGTCGGCCGCCAACCTCGCCGCGATCAGCTTCTGGATGAACTCCTGTGTCGGGACAATAACTTTTCCACCCATATGACCGCATTTTTTTAAAGACGAATTTTGATCTTCGTAGTGCACCCCTGAAGCGCCGGCCTCGATCATGGCCCTCATGAGCTCAAAGGCGTTCAGATTACCCCCAAACCCAGCCTCGGCATCTGCCACAATAGGGGCAAACCAGTAAAGGCCGTTTCTGCCTTCGGTCTTGTCTATTTCGCTTTGTCTTTGCAGCGCAGAGTTGATCTCTCGAAGCAGGACGGGAATGGTGTCTACCGGATACAGGCTCAGGTCCGGATACATCCTCTTGGCGCTATTGGCCCCAGCCGCGGCCTGCCATCCGCTGCAATAGATCGCCTGCAAACCGACTTTGACCTGTTGGACGGCTTGGATGCCGTCCATAGCGCTCAAAGTGGGGAGATAGTCTTCGCTGAGGAGCAGGTTCCACAGCCTTTCCGCGCCTGTTTTAGCGATGCTAGTGAACCCGTGGTCGGTATGGACCGAA
>JAUXIP010000011.1 GCA_030620935.1 Deltaproteobacteria bacterium
CCCGAACCTGCACCTGGTTAATCCCCATGAGGTTGTACTCGACCGGGTCTTCGGCCGTGGAGATGTTGACATCCACCGTGTTGAGCTCTGAGAGGCCGGAATAAAGAGTGGTTGATTTCCCGCTACCCGTAGGACCCGTTATGAGGATCATGCCGTAGGGCTTGTGGATCGCCTCGTGAAAATCTTTTAGGGTATGAGGGCCGAAACCCAGCTTGGTCATATCCAGTTGCAGGTTGCTCTTGTCCAAGAGACGCATAACGATTTTTTCACCAAAAAGGGTCGGCAGAATCGAGATACGGATATCCAGCTCCTGTCCCGGCCCTCGCTTGAGCTTGATCCGCCCATCTTGGGTCCGTCTTCTCTCGGCAATGTCGAGGCTCGCCATGACCTTGAGGCGAGAGACCAGGGCGTTCTTGAGTCTTGGAGGAGGGGTCATGATTTCCTGCAAGACTCCGTCGATACGAAAGCGGACGCGAAAGATCTTTTCATAGGGCTCGATGTGGATATCGCTCGCCCCGCGCTTAGCCGCATCGGACAAAATGGCGTTGACCAGCGTGACCACCGGGGCATCCATGGTGGCCTCTTGGAGCTGCTGAAGGCTTATTTCTTCCTCGTCTTGAATGACCTCCATCTCGGTGGCGCTGAATTTTTTGAGAACATCGTCGTAGCTGACCGAGCCGAAGCGCCTTTCCAGAACCTTCTTGATGGCCGAGCCGGAGGCCAGCACTACGCGCACGCTGTAGCCGGTGATGAACTTGGCCTCGTTGATCGCCATAAGGTCGGTGGGGTCGGCCATGGCCACGGTCAGTGTAGAACCAGCGAGCTTAAGCGGTACGAGCTGGTGTTTCTGAATGAAGGGAGGGGGAACTAAGTTGAAAACCGAATCATCAATCTCGCCGTCGTTGAGTTCGATCTTTTCGATGCTGAACTGTTTGGCTAGAAACTGGGTAAGCTGCTCTTCGGTTGTAAACCCAAGATGGACCAGTTCCTGGACGAGAATAGACCCGTTTTTCTTTTCTCGATCCAGGGCTGTCTGGAGTTGCTCCCGACTCACAACACCACACCGGACCAAAAGCTCGGCTACACGAAGATCCATAATATCATACCTGTACAAAAGACTTTAATTATCGTAAAAAAACGCCTCTATGTCAACTTTTATACGGGAAGTGGCGGTTTTCAGGAGGAAATTCAGCGAGAGGGACCGAGAATCGAGAAAGGACAGACCCTGGATGTTTCCCGGGCCTCTACTTCCTAATTCTTTTCCTACGGCGGTCTTTTAAGGCGGCCTGAGCCCCGGCCAGCTTGGCAATGGGAACACGATAGGGCGAGCAGCTTACATAATCCAGACCGATCTCGTGGCAGAAAACGACGGATCTGGGATCGCCGCCGTGCTCCCCGCAGATTCCCAGCTCCAGATCTTTACGCACCTTCCGTCCTTTCTCCACCGCAATCCGCATCAGGGCACCCACGCCGTCCCGATCGATGCTGACAAAAGGATCTTCCGGGAGCAAACCCTGGGCAATATAGCCGGGGAGAAATTTGCCCGCATCGTCCCGGGAAAGCCCCAAGCAAGTCTGGGTCAGGTCAT
This sequence comes from Deltaproteobacteria bacterium, assembly GCA_030620935.1. The sequence goes on from JAUXIP010000011.1 coordinate 1,589, forward strand.
TAGTTCCGAAGGAAAAAAAATCCGCTTCCCGGGCGATTTCGTCGGCCGTGAGGCAAGCCCGAGGAAGCTCGATCATCGTTCCGATAAGGTAGCGGACTTTGACGCCGTACGCCTTCATGGTTTCTTGAGCCACCCGCTCCACGATCTCACGCTGGGCGCGCAGCTCCTCACGCGACCCCACTAAAGGAATCATAACTTCCGGGAAAGGATTTTTGCCCTCCTTGCGCAGCTCACAGGCGGCTTCAAAGATTGCCCTCGCCTGCATTTCGGTTATTTCCGGATAGGAAATACCCAGGCGGCAGCCGCGATGTCCCAGCATGGGATTGAACTCGTGCAGGACCTCCACCTTGTCTTTCAGAGTTTGCACTGGAACACCCATAGTTTGTGCAAGCTCTACAAGCTCTTCCTCTGTCTTGGGGAGAAATTCATGCAGCGGGGGATCCAGGGTGCGGATCGTGACCGGCAGGCGCCCCATGGTTTCTAAGATGCCTTTAAAATCTTCTTTCTGAACTAGGAGAAGCTTGTCCAATGCACGGCGGCGGCCGGTTTCGTCTTTTGCTAGAATCATCTCCTGGACCGCACGGATTCGATCGCCCTCGAAGAACATATGCTCTGTGCGGCAAAGACCAATCCCTTCGGCGCCGAAGGCAACGGTTACCCGGGCTTGATCCGGCTGATCTGCATTGGTCCGGACACCGATTTTGCGCACGGCATCGGCCCATTTCATCAGCTTGGCGAACTGTCGGTATACCCGAGAGGCCTTAGGATCTAGAGCGTCGCCCGTCAGGACCCGGAGGACTTCTGAAGGAAGCGTTTGAATCTTCCCTTCGATCACCTCGCCCGAAGTTCCATCCAGAGAGATCCAGTCCCCTTCTTTCAAAACGGTTTCTTTGACGCGCATCTGCCGCGCTGAATAATCAATAGCCACGGCCTCACATCCCGCCACGCACACTTTTCCCATTTGCCGCGCCACCAGAGCCGCGTGCGACGTCATCCCGCCGCGGGCGGTAAGAATTCCTTGAGCCGCCTCCATGCCGCGAATATCCTCGGGGCTGGTCTCGACGCGGCAGAGAATCACTTGCTCTTCCCTCTTTTTCCAGTCTTCGGCATCCTCTGCATGGAAAACGACACGACCTGTCGCCGCGCCCGGCCCGGCCGGGAGACCCTTGGCCAGAATGCGCCCCTGTTGGTCGGCCCGCCGCTTGTCCGCCTCATCGAATATCGGACGCAGAAGATGGTTCAGCTGATCCGGTTCGATCCGAAGCAGCGCTTCTCCCTTAGAGATAATTCTCTCTTCGACCATGTCCACGGCGATCCGGACGGCAGCAAAGCCGGTCCTCTTCCCGGCCCGTGTTTGGAGCATCCACAACTTGCTGTTCTCAACGGTAAACTCGATGTCTTGCATCTCCTTATAGTGTTTCTCAAGAATCTTGCTGATGCGATCGAGCTTCCTGTAGCTGTTGGGCATGACCTCTTTCAGCTCCGCAATCGGCCGAGGGGTGCGGATCCCTGCCACGACATCCTCGCCCTGCGCATTGACCAAGAACTCTCCATAAAAGCGTTTTTCGCCGGTGGCTGGATTCCGCGTGAAAGCCACGCCGGTAGCACAGCGCTCCCCCATATTTCCAAAGACCATGGCCTGTACATTCACTGCAGTCCCCCAAGTGTGAGGGATGTGGTAAAGCTCTCGATAAGCGATGGCACGATCATTATTCCACGAACCAAACACCGCGCCGATAGCTCCCCAGAGTTGTTTGTAGGGCTCTTCGGGAAAATCTTTGCCGAGTCTCGCCTTTATCTCCGCTTTAAACTCGCCTACTAATTCCTTGAGATCCTCGGCGGTCAAATCAGTGTCAAAACGGACGCCGCGAGACTCTTTTTTCCGCTCCAAGATGATCTCAAAGGGATCGCGCTCGCGCCGGTCTTTCGGCTTAAGACCCATGACCACGTCGGCGTACATCTGAACGAAACGGCGGTAGGAGTCGTAGGCAAAGCGCGGATTCTGAGTGCGAGCGATGAGACCTTCCACGGTCTGATCGTTGAGACCGAGGTTTAAAACCGTATCCATCATCCCAGGCATGGATTCGCGCGCTCCGGAGCGGACCGACACCAACAAAGGATTTTCCGCGTCGCCGAACTGCCGCCCCATAATCTTTTCGACTTTGCCGAAGGCGGCTTTGACTTCGCCGTCGAGTCCCTTCGCATACCGGCGGCGGTGAGCGTCATAATAGGCGCATACGTCGGTTGTGAGGGTGAAGCCTGGTGGAACCGGAACTCCGATCCGCGTCATCTCATGCAGACCGGCCCCCTTTCCCCCTAGAAGCTCTCGCATGAGCGCTTTTCCCTCGGCCTTGCCGGCGCCGAAGAAGTAGACATATTTTTTTTGTTTAGCCATTTCTCCCTTTCCAACTAGTTCTTTCGATACGATTTCCGATAGCTTTTTTCAAGCCCAAAAGAAAAATTCAGGCAGGAGAAAACGCTTCAAGGAAAGAGACCGACTTTAATTCCCTATCGATCTGGAATTGAATGAATCGGGTCAGAGCGGAATGGCCCTCTCTTAAAGCTGACGGCGAAAAAGAAGGCGGACACGAAAGGATGCCGTTGGTATTCTGAAATGTTGCCAACGCATGAAGGGCTTCCGTAGAGAGAGATGCGGTTTCTTTCCTGAAGGGAGAACAAGATTCACACAGGACGCCGCCGTCGCGCGGACTGAAACACCACTGGGCTTGAAGCTCTCGTCTCCAACTCTCTCCACAGCGGCGGCAGCGCTGTAACATCGGCCGATACCCGACCAATTGCAGCAACTTCAACTCAAAGAAGACCAAAAAAGAAAGCGAGGTGCCCTTTTCCTCGACGAAGATCAGACCCTCTCTCAGATGATCAAAGAGCTGATGATTTTCTTCGTGCTCCCTTGTCAGCCTATCCGAGATTTCCACGAGATAAGAGGCATGGGCGATATTTTCCAGACTCGCGGTCAGACCCTTAAAGGGTCGAATCAAGTCGCAGGCGAGAACAAACATCAGGGCACTGTGGGATCGTTCTTGAAATCGCAAATCGACCAGGGAGAACGGCTCCAGTGTATTGACGAATCTCCTACGCGAACGCTTGGCGCCTTTGGCGATCCCGGTAATTTTTCCGCGAGTCTCGGTGAAAAAGGAAACAATCTTATCCGATTCTCCATAGGGCCAAGATCGCAACACGATCGCGGGGGTTACACAGAAGGAAGGCATGGGGAGTTAATAGCTCTAGACAAAAAATTAACACTTTCCGGAAAAACACGCAAACGCCTTGAAAATCAACAGATTTCTCCCGGTCTTACCTTGACAAGGGGGAAGTGGGTGGTTAAATAACCGCGAATCACGTTCTGTTAGGACAGCTTTAACGCTATGGCAAACGACGAAAAAGACAAAGAGCAGGCAGAGGGAACACCAACGAACGAATCCCCCGAAAAGCCCTCTGAGCAGACAGAGGAAGAAAAATCTCTTCCCTCCGAGGCGGAGCAACTCCGCTCCCAGTTAGAGTCTAAGGAGCTCGAAGCTAAGGAACTTCAAGAGCGGCTTCTCCGCCAAGCCGCAGAGTTGGAAAACTTTAAAAAGCGCATGGCTCGCGAAAAAGAGGAGTCGATCCGTTACGCCAATGAGGGCCTTATCAAGGACCTTTTGCCTATTCTGGATAACTTGGAGCGGGCCGTCGGGCACGCCCAGGGTGGGGGAAATGGAAAACCTCTCCTTGAAGGGGTTGAGCTGGTCCTTAAAGACTTTTTGGAAACTCTGGGCAAACATGGGGTGACGCAGATCTCGGCTACGGGAGAGAAATTCGACCCGGAGAAACACGAGGCTATCGCCCAAGTGGAAAGCGAAGCGCAGGAGCCGAATACCGTCGTAGAGGAATACCACAAAGGCTACTATCTTCTCGCCCGGCTTTTACGTCCGGCCCTGGTTAGTGTTGCTAAGTCTCCTGAATCAAACGAGAAAAAAAGCGAAGAGGGGAAGGTTGAAAACGGGGAGGGGGATGATTAAATAAAACTTACGTTGTCTAATTTTCTCTACTGAACTCTTGCTTTCGAATTCAGGGAGATGGACAGGACTGAGGAGAGCAAAAGATGGCAAAAGTTATCGGAATCGATTTGGGGACGACCAACTCTTGTGTCGCAATTATGGAAGGCGGAGATCCTAATGTTCTCGCCAATGCCGAAGGGAGTCGTACGACCCCCTCCGTAGCGGCCTTTTCAGACAGCGGGGAGCGATTGGTTGGGCAAATCGCTCACAGACAGGCGATCACTAATCCGGAGAACACCATCTTTGCCGTAAAGCGGCTTATTGGCCGACGTTACGACGATCCTTTGGTCCAGAAGGCTATGAAAGTGCTCCCCTATAAGATCGGCCAGGCCGACAATGGGGACGCCTGGGTAGAGATCAGAGGGAAGCGCTATAGTCCAGCCGAGGTATCGGCCTTTATCCTCCAGAAGATGAAGCAAACGGCAGAAGACTACCTTGGGGAAAAGGTAGCCGAGGCCGTGATTACCGTTCCGGCCTATTTCAATGACAGTCAAAGGCAAGCCACCAAAGACGCCGGGCGTATTGCCGGGCTCAACGTACTTAGAATTATTAACGAGCCCACGGCGGCATCTCTGGCCTACGGTTTGGACAAAAAGAAAGACGAAAAGATTGCCGTCTTCGACCTGGGCGGGGGAACCTTCGATATCTCCATTCTGGAACTGGGAGATGGGGTCTTCGAGGTAAAGGCGACAAACGGAGATACTTTCCTAGGCGGAGAGGACTTTGATCAAAGGGTAATCGATTATCTCGCGGATGAATTTAAGAAAGACCAGGGGATCGATTTGCGCAAGGATCGTATGGCCCTTCAGCGCCTAAAAGAGGCAGCGGAAAAAGCGAAATGCGAGCTCTCCACATCAATGGAGACAGACATCAATCTCCCGTTCATTACCGCGGACCAGAACGGACCGAAGCACCTCAACATGAAACTGACGCGGTCTAAGTTGGAGGCGCTTTGTGCGGATCTGATCGACAGGATCGAGGGCCCCTGCCGGCAAGCTCTCAAAGACTCAGGATTGTCTCCAAGCGACATCAACGAGGTCATCCTAGTCGGCGGCATGAGCAGGATGCCTTCGGTTCAAGAGAGGGTAAAGAAAATCTTTGGCAAGGATCCGCACAAAGGAGTCAACCCGGATGAAGTCGTCGCTGTTGGGGCAGCAATCCAAGCCGCAGTGCTCACTGGGGAGGTCAAAGACGTCCTCCTGTTGGATGTGACTCCTCTCTCTCTCGGGATTGAAACTCTCGGGGGCGTTTCCACCAAGCTCATAGAGCGCAATACTACCATCCCTACGCGCAAAAGCCAGGTCTTCTCCACGGCTCAAGATAATCAGACGGCCGTTTCTATCCGCGTGTTTCAAGGCGAGAGAGAAATGGCAGCCAACAACAAACTCTTGGGTCAATTTGATCTCGTGGGGATTCCGCTGGCGCCCAGAGGCCTTCCCCAGATTGAGGTGACCTTCGATATCGACGCCAATGGAATCGTGCATGTCTCGGCGAAGGACCTGGGGACCGGGAAGGAACAATCGATCAAGATCACCGCATCCAGCGGTCTCGACGAAGAAGAGATCAAGCAGATGGTCCGAGATGCGGAATCCCACGCCGCCGAAGACAAAACCCGCAAGGAGACTGTGGAAGCGCGCAATCAACTGGACACCTTGATCTATTCGACCGAGAAATCGCTCAAGGAGCACGGCGCGGATCTGGAGGCCGGGGTTAAGCAAGAGATCGAGGCGGCTCTGGAGAAAGCGAAAAAGACCTTGGATAACCAGGATGCCCAAACTCTGCGCTCTGCGGCAGAGGAGTTAAGTCGCTCCTCGCACAAGCTCGCGGAAGCGATGTATGCCAAGGCCTCTCAACAGCAAGCCGCGGCGAAACCGCAGGAACCAACAGAGGAGCAGCCGGACTCGACTACCGATGGGGAGGCTCAAAAAAAGAAAGAAGATGTGGTCGACGCGGATTTCGAGGAGGTTAAAGACTAGGGGGGAGTGGAGAGAGAACTCTGCCCGATCGATGTTTTAGAAAAGGCCCCTGCTCTCTCGTGCATTGAGGAGAGGGGCTTTCTTATTCTATACTCCACGCAAATAAAAAGAGTCTTTTCGAGGTTTCGGATTTGAACGGCAAAAAGGATTATTACGAATTACTCGGCGTGAATCGAAGTGCTGCCGAGGAAGAGATCAAGAAAGCATACCGCAGGCTCGCTCTAAAGTACCATCCGGACCGAAATCCCGGGGACGAACAGGCCGAGGAGAAGTTTAAAAAGATATCCGAAGCTTACCAGGTCCTCCAGGATCCGCAGAAAAAGGTCCAATACGATCAGTTCGGACACGCTGCCTTTGGTGACGGTGGTCCGTTTCGGGGCGGCTTCGATTTTACTGCCGGCTTTGAGGACATCTTCGGAGACATTTTCGGGGAGTTCTTTGGCGGCACCACCGCCAGACGTCAGACCCGAGCGAGGGGTGAAGATCTTCTCTACAATTTAAAGGTTGCCTTTGAAGAAGCGATTTTCGGGGCAGAAAAGAAAATCAAGATACCACGCCAAGTTTCCTGTGATACCTGCTACGGCACCGGCTGTAAGCCGGGCACTTCGCCTCGCGCCTGCCCTACCTGCCGGGGTAAAGGTCAAGTGAACTTCCAGCAAGGCTTTTTCATGGTCTCCAGGACCTGCAACCAATGCCGGGGACAGGGAACGATGATCAGCGATCCGTGCAATTCCTGTAAGGGGGTTGGCCAAGTGCGTAAGCTGCGCACACTCATTGTAAGAATCCCGCCGGGCATCGACACCGGCTCTCGGCTCAAGCTCAGAGGCGAGGGAGGGAGTGGATTATCGGGCGGACCTGCTGGGGATCTCTATGTAGTCATCCAAGTTGACCCGCATCCCCTCTTTGACCGCGAGGGTCTCGACATTATCTGCGATCTCCCGGTCAGCTTTGCTCAGGCCGCCTTAGGGGCGGAGATCGATGTCCCTACGCTGGAGGGAAAGGTAAAGATGAAAATTCCCTACGGAACTCAATCGGGAAAGGTTTTAAGACTAAAAGGGAAAGGAGTTAAAGACTTCCAGGGATATCGCCGGGGCGATCAGCTGGTTCGGGTGGCTTTGGAGACGCCGACCCACATTACGCCGCGGCAGAAAGAGCTCTTGAAAGAATTTGCCGAGGCTGGAGGAGAGGACGTCAATCCTCTCTCGAAAGGTTTTTTTGACAAAGTCAAACAGATATTTGGTTGATCCTCCACCGCTTCCAAGGTCGTCTCTTATTCCCCGCGTCTTGATTCCGTGGCCGCCTAATCTTCCACTTGGCTCTCGAACCCGGAAGAATTTTGTTGACGACGACAACCAGTGTGCTAACTTTGAAAAGAGGACCGAAAGCTTATGAGCGAAGCCGAATGGAATGTTGAAAATCAGCAGGGAAAAGGATCTCAGGTGGAGATTCCCGACGTCCTTCCTCTGTTGGCGATACGCGACATTGTCATCTACCCCTACATGATGCTCCCCCTCTTTGTGGGAAGAGACATGTCGATCCGTGCGGTCGATGAGTCTCTCGCGCGCGATCGCCTCATCTTTCTGGTATCGCAAAAAAACTCAGCCGAGGATAACCCCAAGCCCAGCGAGATTAACCGGGTGGGAACGGTGGCCTCAATCATGCGGATGTTGAAGCTTGCCGACGGGCGGGTGAAGATTTTGGTTCAGGGCTTATCCAAAGGGGAGATAGAGAGTTACACCCGGGAACGGCCGTTCTTCGAGGTTAAGATACGGAAGGCATTAGAGCCTTCGCGCCAGGAGATCCCCGTCGAGGTAGAAGCCTTAATGCGCAATGTTAAGGAAAAGATCGAACAAATCCTCAATCTCAAAAACCTGCCTCCTGAAATCGTCATGGTGACGGACAATATTACCGACCCCGGAGTCCTGGCGGATCTGGTCGCTTCCAATCTGCGCCTCAAGATAGAGCAGAGCCAAGGGGTCCTGGAGATCTTCGATTCCGTGGATCGGTTGAAAAAGGTCAACGATCTTCTCACGCACGAGCTTGAACTGTCCACCATGCAGGCCCGCATCCAAAACCAGGCCAAGGATGAAATGACCAAAACGCAACGGGACTACTTCCTGCGGGAACAGCTCAAACAAATCCAACAGGAACTGGGCGAGGCCGACGAGCGGACGGAAGAAATCAACGAGCTCAGGAAACAAATCGAAAAGTCCAAGATGCCGCCGGAGGTAAAGAAGGAATCCAAGAAGCAATTAAAACGATTGGAGCAGATGCACCCTGAGTTTTCCGAGGCATCTCTGGTCCGGACCTATCTCGACTGGCTGGTGGAACTGCCTTGGAGCAAAAAGACCAAAGACAACCTGAACATCCAAAAGGCCAAAAAGGTCCTGGATGAAGATCACTATAACCTGGAAAAAATCAAGGAAAGGATCCTTGAATATCTAGCCGTCAACAAGCTCAGGCGGAAGATCAAAGGTCCCATCCTTTGCTTCGTGGGACCGCCGGGAGTCGGCAAGACCTCTCTGGGAAAATCGATCGCCCGCGCCCTGGGGCGGAATTTCGCCAGAATCTCCCTCGGAGGACTCCGAGACGAGGCGGAGATCCGTGGTCACAGGAGAACGTACGTTGGGGCATTGCCGGGCAGGATCATCCAGGGGATCAAACAGGCCGGCTCCAACAATCCCATCTTTATGCTTGATGAGATCGACAAGGTAGGCACAGACTTCCGCGGAGATCCGTCGGCGGCGCTCTTGGAGGTTTTGGATCCGGAGCAAAACCATGCCTTCAGCGACCATTACCTCAATCTCCCGTTCGATCTTTCCAACGTCCTCTTTATCTGCACGGCCAATTTCCTCGATCCGGTCCCGCCGGCCCTTGCAGACCGCATGGAAGTCCTTCAGCTGTCCGGCTATACCAATGAAGAGAAGGTGGAAATCGCCCGCAGGTTTCTCATTCCAAAACAACTGGAAGACAACGGGATCTCATCCAACTACCTGGAGATCTCCGCCGACGCCTTGCTGCGCGTCATCGCGCAATACACCAAGGAGGCCGGCCTGAGAAATCTGGAGCGAGAGCTCGCTTCTATGTGCCGCAAGGTCGCCCGCAAGATAGCGGAAGGGAAGAAAGAACTGACGCGCGTGACCCGGGCAAATCTCCATCTGTTTCTAGGGCCGCCGAAGTTCCTTCCGGAAACCGAGCAAGAGGAACATGAAATCGGCGTGGCAACCGGCCTGGCCTGGACCAGCGCCGGGGGCGAGATGCTTTACGTAGAGGCCTCGCTCTCCAAGGGCCGGGGAAACCTCACCCTCACCGGCCAACTGGGTGACGTCATGAAGGAATCCGCCCAAGCGGCTGTCAGCTATGCCCGTTCCCAAGCAAAAATATTAGGTATCGAAGCGGATTTTTATCAGAAGCTGGATATTCATATCCATGTCCCTGCCGGAGCCATCCCCAAGGATGGTCCCTCCGCTGGAATCACCATGGCCACAGCGCTTATCTCGGCTCTCACTCGACGACCGGTGAGCCGGGATGTAGCCATGACCGGAGAGATTACGCTGCGCGGAAGGGTCCTGCCGGTGGGAGGCTTGAAGGAAAAATGTCTCGCGGCCTTCCGCGCGGGGGTCAGGACCATCGTCGTACCGGACAGGAATCACAAGGATCTCGACGATATCCCCAAACCGTTGCGACGGAAACTCAATGTGATCCTAGCCAAAAATATGTCGGACGTCCTAAAGGCAGCTCTCCTGGGAAGGAAAGGTAATAGGCAGTTTCCCGATATATTGACCTCAGAAAAAAAATCCAAGGCTGCGAGGCGATCCCGGCGGAAGAAGCGAGAAAAACCGCTGGAGAAGCGGCCTAAGGACAGGGTGGTTCCTCTCGGGGCGTAGATGAGACTCAGCCAAGTCGGGGAGTTCGGCCTGATCGAGAGAATTCGCAAGGCCACTCCAAGAGGACGAGGGGTGCGCCTGGGAATCGGGGACGATGCGGCCTGGGTAGAGTGCAAGAAAAATACTCTTCTCGTCACGTCGGATCTCCTTATCGAAGGCGTTCACTTCAATCTTCGATGGACCTCATTCTACTGTTTGGGCTATAAAACTCTTGCCGTAAATCTAAGCGATCTCGCAGCCATGGGCGGCTATCCTGCCTATTTGCTTCTCTCCCTGGGAATCCCGGTTGATTTCAGAGCAGAAGATATAGAAGAATTTTACCGTGGGATCAGAAGTCTCGCCTCCCGGGCCGGCGTATCCCTTATAGGCGGAGATACGAACGCCTCAAGGCGCTTTTTTATCAGCGCTTTTCTGGCCGGATATGCCCCTCATAGACCAATCACTCGCTGTGGGGGCAAAGTCGGTGACGATATTTATGTTACGGGAACTCTGGGAGATTCTGCCTTGGGATTGGAATTGCTGAGAAAGAAAAAAACCCGAGCCAAGCGGAAAATGACCGCCTATCTCCTCAAACGCCATCGTCTGCCGACCGCGCGCCTGAAGGCCGGGGCCGTTCTTGCCCGGGAAAGACTGGCCAAGGCCATGATCGATGTCAGCGACGGATTGCTCCAAGACTTGGGGCATGTATGCCAGGCCAGCAAGGTCGGGGCGGTTATCTGGCAGGAGGCGCTCCCTCTCTCTCGCGCCTACCGTCTTTGTGCGGGAAACAAAGGCTACCTCCGGGCCCTCACCGGAGGGGAGGACTACGAGCTGCTTTTTTGCCTGCGACGCCGCGACCGCAGCCGCCTGGATAAAGTCAAAAAAAAACTGGGCGTGCCTGTCAGGCATATCGGCAAGTGCGTTTCTTACCGCGAGGGAATAAGGGTCGTCGATGGTAAAGGAGAGCCCCTTCCCATCTCAATTAAGGGTCATGATCATTTCAAATACAGCGTCTAACCTTTTCGCTCCAACAGAGATCATGGTGAAAGTCAGTGATGATCCGTTAGATGCCTGAAATAGAACCATGGACGCAGATTCTCTGACAAACCTTTTAGAAGGAGTCCGTAAGGGCCGAGTCACCGTCGAGCGCGCTTTGCGACGGCTGCGACATCTTCCCTTCGAGGATCTCGGCTTTGCCAAGGTGGACCATCACCGCGCCTTGCGGCAGGGCTTCCCCGAAGTGATAATGGGAGAAGGTAAGGCAGCAGCGGATATCGCAACAATTGCCAAGGTTTTGCGAAAGCGAGGAGAGAATGTTTTGATTACCCGCCTCTCCACTGAAAAGACCGCTGCATTGAAAAAAGTGATCAAAGGGCTGCGTTATCACCCGAGCGCGCGCGCAGCGGCTTGGGTCGGAAAGCCGATCCGCGTCGCCGGCAAAGGTTCGATCCTGGTGGTCTGCGCCGGCACATCGGATATCCCCGTGGCGGAAGAGGCGGCGCTTACGGCTGAAATGATGGGCAATCGGATCGACAGGCTTTATGACGTCGGCGTGGCCGGCATCCATCGTCTGCTTGAGAACCGGGACCGTCTCCTATCGGCTTCCGTGTTAATTGTCGTGGCGGGGATGGAGGGGGCATTGCCGAGCGTCGTGGGAGGGCTCCTAGATAAACCGGTCATTGCGGTTCCTACGAGCGTCGGGTACGGAGCCAGCTTCCACGGCCTTGCCGCCCTCTTAGGAATGCTCAACTCCTGTGCCGCCGGGGTCACAGTAGTAAACATCGATAATGGATTTGGAGCGGGATTTGCGGCCAGCCAGATCAACCGGCTTTAAAACGTATTCTGATTACGGAAGGGAGTTTATTTAAAAATAACGAAAGAATCTCATCTCAGGGACGGATCATGGAGCAAAAAAAATATCGAATTTTAAAACGCTCTTCGGACTTGGCGATCAAAGTCTTCGGCAAGAGCCAGGAGGAGCTCTTTGGCAACTCGGCCTACGCTCTTTTCGACTTGATGACGGACATGGAGAACGTCCAGGTGCAGGAGCGCCTTCCTTTGGAGGTGGAGGGGGTGGATCGCGACGACCTCATGGTAAACTGGATGCGCGAACTCCTCTATCTTTATCAAAGGAGCGGGTATCTTCTTAAGGAGTTTCGCCTCGACAAGGTCAAGGATGACCGTATCCGGGGGGAGGTGGCCGGAGAAAAGTTCGATCCCGATCGCCACGAGATCAAGCGAGAGATCCGCTCCGTAGCCTATCACCAAAGCCGGATGGAAAGGACCGGCGATCAATGGACCGCTCAGGTGATTTTCGAGCTTTAAATAAGATGCCGCAGGCCATCGAGACCGGGTACGAAGGGACAGCGCTCATCGCCGATCCCATCCACCGCTATATTCAGTTTACCGTTCCCGAGAAAAAGGGCGAAATAACGGAGAAGCATATCATCGACTCCCC
>JAUXIP010000235.1 GCA_030620935.1 Deltaproteobacteria bacterium
AGTTGACGGGAAAGATCAAGGACCACCCGGAATACGGTTTGGAGATGATCCTTGAAGAACCGGGACAGATCAGGGTGTTGAATTAGTATACATAAGTTCAAAAAAAAAGTTGGAAAATTTTTATTTTCTGGTATAATAGGCTTTTAATGGTGCCGGAGAAGAAGTGCATGGTCTGTGGCAAGGCCGTGCCACTCAGAGGTGGGATCTGCGAACCCTGTCAGGACCGGATCCGCAGAGAGGCTATGGGTGAACAGGCCGGTGCCCGATCCCAGGCAGAAAAAGAGCTAAAAAAACATGGCGTTGACCCGGACCACGGACGGGAGAAAAAGTAACGAACGTATTCCAAGCAGCTGATTTTCGTTGATTGAAACAAGCCTGCGATAATATCACCCCACAAGCGTTACAAAAACACGGCGAGATTTGGTAAAGGATTTTCTTTGCTGAGAGGGAAGGATATCTCGGTATATTACGACACCAAGGAGGATAGACGAGCTGGAAATTAATAGATATCCGTTTCCCTTGATTCTTCCGTTTATTCTTCTCCTTTCCTTTTGCGGTTCTCCGTCGTGGGCATCATTCCCGGAACGAGCCCTCACTGCTCGCGCGGCCTTTCTCATGGATGCCGCCACCGGCGAGGTTCTTTACCAACGGGATCCCGATCGGCCCCTGCCGCCCGCAAGCACGACCAAGATTATCACCGCCATTGTCGCTCTAGAGAGCGAACTGAATGGGAAAGAACTTCTGCCCGTGACCACGACGGCGACGCGTGCTCCTTCTTTAAAACTCTCCTTGCGTCGCGGCAGAGCCATGAGTATCGAGGATTTGCTTTATAGCACGCTCCTCTCCTCGGCCAACGATGCCAGTCTAGTTTTGGCTGAAGGGATCGGAGGCTCGGTGGAACGGTTTGCCGAGATGATGACGCTCAAGGCGCGCGAGATAGGAGCCATAAACAGCCGGTTCAGCAACCCTCACGGATTGACGGACCAGGACCACTACTCCACCGCGCGGGACCTGGCGTTGCTTTTCAACTATGCGATAAAAAACCCGATCTTTCGAGAAATCATTCAGACCAAGACGATCTCCGTGCACTCCGTCTCCACCGACAAATCCACAAGGGTAAGAACAATCCGTATACGGAATCGCAATCGCCTTCTTTGGAACTTCGATGGAGCCATCGGCGGCAAGACCGGATACACTCGCGCAGCCAAGAGAACCTTTGTGGGCGGGGCTTCTCGGAATGGTGTGACCTTGATCGTCTCCGTCCTAGGCTCCCGTAATCTCTGGAGGGATACGAAGAACCTGCTGGAATTCGGTTTCCAGCATCGCGAACCTTTAACCACGGGCTCCTCCAACGGCAGCGAACCGCCGTCCTCAGTTGCACAACGGATCACGAGCCAAAAGCGCCCTTCCTCTCCTCTATTACCTTGGGCAAAGGACCAGAAAATCCTCTCAACCAACGGATATACCCTTCAGGTCGCTTCCTTTCGTGAGCGGGATAAGGCCAAATCTCTTCAGAGGCAAATTATAGGCGACGGTTTTCAGGCTTACCTAGAGTCGATCCCCCTGGATGACGGAGAGGTTACCTTTCGGGTCAAGGTAGGCCATTACTCCCAGTTGAGTCACGCCCAAGAGGCAGCTCAAGACATCGAGCGCAAAAGCGGCCTAAGACCTATTGTCATCCCTGCGTCTGCTGCGGATAAATCAGGGCAAGATTCGAGTTGATCTGCTGCGAGCTTTTTTCAGACAATCCCCTTGGTCAACGGCTCAGATTTCAATCACCATACCATCTTCAGCCATTTTGATATCTATCTCTTCGCTCCTGGCAAGCATCGCCTCTCCCATATGAGTCAGAATGAGATTTTTGCACTGTAGCCTGGGAAGATTCTCTTTTAATTTCCGATAGCTCATATGAACGGCACTATCCTGATCGAAAAAGCAACACTCGCATATAAAAAGATCTGTCCCGCGAGCGTGAGTCACAAAAAGATCCGTCCAGGCGGAATCCCCGGAGAAGAGGATCTGTTTGCCACCGTAGCTGACCTTAAGCCCCAGGGAGATCTCGCGGACCTGATGCGGCACGCGAAAGGGGAAAACACCAATCCCCTCAAGAGTCTCCTCTCTGCCGGGCTCAAGGTGTCTGAACAGAGTTGGGGGAAGTTTTTTAGGGTCTGATGCGTCGCCGAACATGAGCTGAAAAAGTGCCGTGACCCGCTCTTCGGTCCCAGGGGGACCGGCTATCACTAAAGGCTTATCGCGGGGATTTTCATAGAGATATTCCAATAAAAAGAAAGGCACCCCTCCGCAATGATCGCCGTGAAGATGGCTTAAGAAGATGGCGTCCAAACGCTTGGGATTAAAATCCATTCGCTTCATCGCCAGAAGAGTAGTCGGGCCGCAGTCCAGAAGAAACAGTCGATCCTCGCTCTCCACCAGGTAGCCGCTATTGTTCCGCCCGCCACTCCCGAATGCGTCGCCGCAACCCAAGATATAGATCTTTGTCATTTTGCCTCGCCGGCCGGCTTATCCTACCCGCTGGGTCTCCCTGTTGGCCCCCAACGATAAAATCACTTCGAAGGGACGCTTTCAACCTTTCCTACTTTTTCACCCTTACGCCCGCCTGCGGTGAGTTCTTTAGACCTACGACAACGGAATTTCTAGCAGGGCGCTGAAAAACTCTGCTTACAGGCTGCTCAAAAAGATCTCAGATACGAGGCGCGCGAAAAAATCGACGAGCGGAGGCGTACTTGAGTAGTACGTCGGAGCGAGGCGATTGAGCGCAACGAAGTAGATGAGGCTTTTTCAGTAGCCTGCTAGTGCGAGGATTTCGGAGAGCGTCGTGGTTGCTATTTTATACCCCTTGAGCTTAAATGGCGCATCGTGGCGCCGAACAAAAGACCATTCTTTACACGCTACACGACCGGTTTGTGGGTTCGCTTTTTGCGCTTTAATCTCGCATCCAATAAAAGGCTTCAAGACGACTTGGAGAGGCTGGGTCTCACCCTGCCCCAATTCTATGTCTTGGCAACCCTCGGATACGCCGGAGGCCTCCCTTTCGGCGAGATCGGCGAAAAGATGATGGTCACGGTGAGCAACTTGACCGGTATCGTAGACCGGTTGGAAGAAAAAAAATTGGCCTCCCGACAAAGAGATGCCCGAGACCGGCGGGTCGTCTGCGTCCTCCTGACGGAAAAGGGGACCAAACTCTATAAGAGCACGATCCCTCTTTTTGAGAAAAGCATATCACAATTTTTCTCCCCGTTAGACAAACCACAACAGAAAGAGCTTGCCTCTCTATTGCGCAAATTGATCCGTGTCTCCTGAACGGGTCCTGCACATTGCTTTGCCGATGGGGGATGTTTGGGCTATAAAGTTTGGGGTTGAGGCTGTGTAGAAAATGCGTAAAGAAGCCCATTTCACGCCTGAAAAGATGCTTTCGCTCCTAGGGGTCAAGCAGGGCTCCCTGGCCTCGTGCGCCCTCATTCCGGGACCCAAAGAACGGAGCCAGATGCTTCTTAAAACCATGGAGAACCCGACTAAAAATTTTTCCTTCTTGGACTATGAGATGCACACCGGAACCCACCAGGGGAAAAAAATAACGGTTGGAAATGGGGGGCGTTACGCGCCGGACACCGCGATTACCACTGAGATCCTCTGTGCCGGCGGCGTAGAGTCTCTGATCCGGGTCGGAAGCTGCGGTTCGTTGCAGGAAAAGATCAAGATTGGAGATCTCGTCATTGTCGCCGGGGCCGTTCGCGGCGAGGGGACATCGCCCTATTACGTCCCGCAAAACTTTTCTACGGTTTCTCATCCGAAGATCATCTCGGCCTTAAAGGAAGCAGCTGAGAGCTTAAAGGTCCGCTATCATGTCGGCACGGTCTACACCACCGACGCCCTGTTCCAAGAAACTCCGGAGTTTATCGAAGAGCTCGAGGAGCAGGGAATTTCAGGTATCGATATGGTGACCTCGGCCTTTCTTACGATCGCGCAGGTGCGGCGTAGGAAGGCCGGCGCGATCCTGGCCGTCTCCGATGAATGTCTTCAAGGTAAAATGGGCTTTCGCGATCCCATTTTCCTGGAGGCTGAAGAAAAAATAGTCGAGGTAGCACTCAAGGCGATTCATCTCATGGATTGAGCGCAGATGAACCCAACGCAGAGTCCTCTCTTCATACCGGCCCTCTGGAAAGGAAACCACTTTCAGATCCTTGACGAAACCCTCTTGCCGTGGAAGATGGAATACATTCCGGTCTATGAGGTCTCAGAAGCAGTAGAGATTGTAAAAAAAATGAAGACTCGCGCCTTCGGCCAGGTCTTGACCTTCCTATACTCTGCGGCCTTAACGGCCCAAGGTTTCAAGGGGAAAGATTCTGAAACGCTCCGAGAGCAGCTTACCCAATTGACGGAAGAATTTACCCGGGCGCGCCCTACTTTCAATTTTAAAGGGCTGGCCCGATCTTTCTCCGAATGGTTCCGGGATCTTCCGTCAGGGCAAGAGGTCGGGAGCCGGATTGAG
>JAUXIP010000152.1 GCA_030620935.1 Deltaproteobacteria bacterium
AGCGCTGTCGATGACATTGCACCCCATCTCGACGGAGCGGACAAGCGCTTGTCGGTAAAGGTCGTCTGTCTGAGCGTCGTCGTTTCCCAGGTAGGTCCCGATTCCTATTGAAGATAACGATAGGCCTTCAGCGGATCGGAAATGATCCGCAGGGATTTGGCCCTCAAAGCGCGCACGATAGTGGGCCGTACCTTTCTCCGTCGCGTATCCAGGCAGGCTCATAAGTCTTCTCGAAATGACCCTACTAAGAAGCTCATAAATATCTTGACACCTGACAGGTTCCTGAAAACTCGGCACCCGTCGGGGCGACCCCTTCCGAGCGCGGTCAAGGCTTCGACTGAGCTCAGCCGAACGTCTAGGCCTGTGCCTTGTCGGCCGCCGCCCCATCCGCTCCGAGGGCGGTACTCCCCCGGCCCGGGCCTGAACGCAACCTGTACGCTCCTATGCCCGCGCTCTACAGGTCTCACCCCTCAGGCGCCTTATCGCTACTTACTCCTACAAACGCATTTAATTTTGTGGCAATTGAGCATTAGACCGCAATGGAGCACTCTGACTCTCAATTATTGCTCTACTGTTCCACTGCTCCATTGCTCCAAAGCAAACGCACTAATTGCGTTTGCTTTAAGTCAGAATCTATCCTTCAAGGCGCGGGTTCGACTGAATACCGACACGGGATCCAAAGTGAGATCCGGTAAGTCTTTCTTAAGTTTCTCCTGGATCTCCTTGCTGTCCCAACGCAGAAACGGGTTGGTTGCTCTTTCCTCTTTCATCGTTGAAGGAACCGTAGGAGCGCCCTTGGCTCTGAGCGAACGCACCCGCTCTATCTTCTCAGACAGTTCTCTGTTGCCGGGCTCCAGAGTCGCGGCGAATTCAAGGTTTCGCTCCGTGTACTCGTGGCCGCAGTAGACCAGGGTGTCGTCTGGGAGACCTTTAAGTTTGTTCAGCGAGTTTTGCATCTGTTCCGCCGTGCCTTCAAAAAGACGACCGCATCCCGCCACGAAAAGCGTATCACCGCAGAAAAGACTGTTCTCGAACAGATAGGCGATGTGGCCGCGGGTGTGCCCTGGAATGAAAAAAATGCTTCCCCGAAGCTCTCCTATCCTGACCTCGTCATTTTCCTCAAGGGGATGAGTCAACCCTGGTATACGTTCCTTATCCTTTTTATGACCGTATACTTCAAGAGGGTATTCCTGGAGCAGGCGAGGGTTGCCTCCAGTGTGGTCCCAATGATGATGGGTATTGAGGATGCTCTTCAATCTCACTTTTTCCTGAGCAATCTTGATCAGAACCGGCTCTCCTTCCGACGGGTCTACGATGGCTGCCTCCTGTGTTTTCTCACACACGATCAAGTAGCCATAGTTGTCTTGTAAAAGCGGAATCTGAACAGTCCTCATAAACTTTCCGACCGCCTGAATGGGCTCCTTTATGTTTCTATACCCCCCGATGCCTACAAGATATTTTCACTTTATTCAACCAGAAATTTAGAATGACAAATTTTGTCATTGGACGAAGAATGTATCAATTTGGCCGAAATATAACCCCCTAATGTTAGTGGGCTTTTATCGCCGGTCAAAATTTAGGCAGTGGCATGTAATTTGCGGAGCAGTGAGTAGTCTATACCACAGTACTAGCGAGCACCGACAAAAAACAATAAAAAAAGGAGGAAGTTAATTATGGCGACTAAAATGGGAACGGGAACAGGAAAAGGAGAAGCAGGGTGGGAGTGTGGAAAGGATGCTGCTCGAGCGGCCGTGGATGCCATTGGCCCTGACAGCCGGCCGGGATTAGTCATCGTTTTCGCCTCACCCCACTATAACCACAAGGATGTCCTGAAAGGCATCCGGAGTGTCACCGGCGATGCCCCGCTTCTCGGCTGCTCTTCTGCCGGGGAATTCACGGAGCATGGAGCGTTGAGCCAATCTGTGGTTGTCGTCGCGATTAGTTCGGACTCGATGCGCTTTACAATCGGGTGCGGCCGACATTTGAGTCAGGATCTCTCGCGCGCCGTCGGCGAAGCGGTGGCGGATTTTCGCGGCGCTTCCCCGGAGAGTCTTAAAGCCGGACTGGCTCACCGGACGATACTTTTCTTTGTCGATGGGCTTGGCGGTGGTGGTGAGGCCCTGATCAACGAGATTACGGTCCAAACCGCGCTTCAATACGAGCTTGTCGGTGGCGCGGCAGGTGATGACGTCAAGTTCGAGAAGACGCCTGTCTTCTATCAGGATGAGGTCGTCACGGGCGCGTTTGTTTGCGCGGAGATTCTTTCCACCGCACCGCTCGGAATCGGGATCAGCCATGGGTGGAATCCGATCGGCCCAAAGATGCGGGTCACGCGGTCTCAGGGATTGATCGTTAAGGAGATCAATGGCCGGCCTGCCCTCGACATCTACAAAGATTTTGCCCGCGAAAATGGGATCGTGCTGGAAGGAGAAGCGGTTGTTCCATTCCTCATGGACCACATTATCGGATGGCTCTATCAGGAAGGAGACCAGAAATTGCGCGTCACGCTCCGGCCGCTCGACGACGGCGCGGTCCTCTGCGCCTCGGAAGTCCCCGAAGGCTCTCTGATCAGCTTGATGAAGGCCACCGACCAATCAGTGATCGAGACGTCGGGCCAGGCCTCGCGCTTGGCGCTCGGACGACTCGATGGCAACCCTCCGGCGGGAATGATTGCCTTTGAGTGTGTCTCCCAGCGGTTGAGGATTGGTGAAGCGGGGGTAGGACAGCAGCTTATGCGAGTTAAAAACATTGTCGGAGCCGTTCCACTGGCAGGGTGTCATGGGTACGGACAGTTGGCGCGTACGCGAGGGGCCTTTACCGGCCTGATGAGCGCCAGCGCATTGGTTTGCCTATTTCCCCAAGTATGAGCAAGCCGGCACGACTGACGACGGATCTCTCGAGGGAGGCCGACCTGATGGAGCAGGTCGTGATGCCCCTCTGCGTTCGGCTTGACCAGATCATAAAGGCCGAGGAGATCCGTTTCTATGCCTGGGATGAGGAGCTTGCTCTCTGTCTGCCGGTCCTTGAAGAAACCGCTGCTCAAACATGGAACCCTCGCTTCGAGCAGGCAATCAGCTCCCTGGTTAATCAGGTCCTAGCCGCGGGTGAATCGAGTGTCGTCGATTCGGTCAGCGATCACCCGATCCTTGGTCCTGTAGGCCCCCCGTATCTTCAGAACATTATTTTCTTGCCCTACGTGCTGGCATCGGAGCCGCTAGGAGTCTTAGTGCTTGTTAATGCCGACCAACGGCGTCTCGATGCCGAACGCGATACACTCGACTTAGTCGTCACCCCCACTCTCTTGGCCCTTCGGGGCCGCTGGCAGGTTCAACAGATCACTCTTCAAAACCGAGACCTCCAACAGAACAAGCTCCACCTGCTGGCTCTTCTGGAGGAGGTCGAGCGACGGCAGCTCGTGATCGAACGGCTCACGCGAGAGGTAGAGCGCACGAAAGGACATCTCGAGGGGATTCTGGAAAACGCAGCCGATGGGTTGTTGAGCGTCGATCGTGCCGGAGCCATCCTGTCTGCCAACGAGCCAGCCGCGCTCCTACTGGGCCATTCGAAGGCACATCTGATCCATTGGCGACTTGTCGATCTCGTTCCCCAGGCCGCTCGGGAACAGATCGAGGGGCTTGTTCAACACGCTTTAGCCGGTGAGACTGTCAAAGAGGCCGAAATACTCTGGCCGGGAGTCGGTGGGATACAGGCCGTCAGAATGACGATGTCCCCGCTTCGCGATGATCAAGGCGAGATCCTTGGCGGGGTTTGCATCATGAGCGACGCCACCGAGCGCCGGCGCGCCGAAGAGCAGATTCAGCGGCACTTGAAGCGCGTTACGGTCCTGCGCGAGATCAATCTGGCCACCACCTCGACTTTGGATCTACACGCCATCTTGGACATCCTGCTGAAAAAGATTGATCAATTTCTCCCTTATCCTGCAGTCCTCACCGTCAGGCTGATCAGCAAACAGACCGGGGAATTGGAACCCTTAGCCTGTCTGAACCTTGACGAGGAGGCATGGAAGGCAAGGAGGGAGAAAGGACAGCACCGTCTCTCGAGGATGGTTGTCAGCACCAAGGCCCCTCTGATGGTTGCGAATCTTCTCACCGATCCTCGACGATGGGACCCGGAGTTCTGCCGAGAACAGGGGTTGATCTCCTATCTGGGAGTTCCATTGATAGCCAAAGGAGAGGTCTTGGGGGTCCTTTCCTTTTTCAGCAGGGAGGAGCATGAGTTCACCAACGAAGAAGTCGGGTTTCTTACGACGCTTGCAAGCCAGGCGGCCATAGCGATCTATAATTCCCAGCTCTTCGAGGAAACGAAGAGAAAGGCCCGGGAGATATCTGCCCTCCACACGGTCGCCACCGCCATCAGCAGCTCCCTCGAGCTGGAACGGGTTTTGGAGAAGGCGCTCCACGCCGTCCTTTCGGTCACGGGCATGGACGCCGGTTTTATCCGCTTCCTCGAAGGGGACCCTCCGCGACTGTCCCTCAAGGTGTATAAAGGAATATCCCGCGAGCACATCAGTGAGCTCCGACGCGGGACGCGGGCCGGCGGCAAGAGCGAGCAGGTCTTTACTACCGAACGACCTCTTGTTTTCGACAGTATTCCCGCGGGGCACCCCGGAACCTTCCGGCCGAACATTCTGGCTCAAGGTTTCACCGCGGCCGCCTGGGTCCCCATTACCTTACAAGGGCAAGTGATCGGCATCATCAATTTGATGACGCGGAAAGTGCAAACCTTTCCCCGCGATCAGATCCCTCTCCTGGAGTCCATCGGGGCCTCCTTGGGGGTGGCCTTGGAAAACGCACGGTTATTCAAGGAGGCCAAGGTCGCCAAGGAGGAACAGGAGAAGGCCAACTGTGTCAAGTCCCAATTTATCAGCACCATGTCCCATGAGCTGCGGACTCCGCTCAGCGTTATCAAAGGCAATGTCGCTGTTCTCACGGAGAGACTCTTTGGCGAGCTCAACCCCGATCAAGAAAGCCGCTTAACCATCATTGAGCGGAATGTGGGCGACCTTCTGCGTTTGATCCAGGGCATCCTCGATATTTCTCGGCTGGAGGAAGGCAGGATGCCCGTCTATCTCGAAAAATTCTATCTAGATGGGTTGTTGAGCGAAATCCACGTGGAGTTTATCGATCTTATGCAGAAGAAGGGGGTGATGTTCGAGGTCGAGAGCGCGAGCTTCGAGTCACCGATGTTAAGCGATCGAATGAAGATTAAGGAGGTCCTTAACAATTTGTTAAGCAACGCGGTGAAATTTACCAGAAAGGGTAAGGTTGAAGTCGAGGCGCGCCCCTTGGCCAAGGGCGATCAGATCGAGTTTGTAGTCCGAGACACAGGCATCGGCATTAAAAGTGAAAATCTGCCGCACATCTTTGATTTGTTTTACCAAGTGGACGGTTCCGACCAAAGAGAGTTCGGCGGGACGGGGATGGGGTTAAACATCGTGAAGAGGTTGGTGAAACATTTGCAAGGGGAAATCCGTGTAGAGAGCGAATTCGGCGCGGGCACGACATTTCGCATCATTTTGCCCCGAGAGATTTCTTTATCCAACCAGGGTTAAAACTCAACAGACCGTTGAAAAAGGTTCGACCTTGAGGCTCACCTCGAAAGGCCCATTTGCTTCGTTGCGCTCGACCGCCTCGCTCCGACGTACTGCTTAAGTACGCCTGCGCTGAGCCTGTCCTGAGCGGAGCCGAAGGATCGGTTTCTCGCGCGCCGTTCGGCTGCCTTCGTCCCGAGCTCAGGCCGAGGGGAGCTCACGGTCGAAGCCTCGCA
>JAUXIP010000209.1 GCA_030620935.1 Deltaproteobacteria bacterium
CGTAGCCGAAGTAACGGTCGGCATAAATTATGTGACCACTCATCTCTCCGGCCAATAGCTCATGGGTCTACTTCATCTGGGACTTGATCAGAGAATGGCCAGCTTTCCACATGATCGCCTTGCCGCCGCGCTGGGCGATCTCGTCGTAGAGTCTCTGCGAGCATTTGACTTCCGAGATGATAACGCTGCCGGGCTTGCGTCGAAGAACATCCCGGGAAAACAGAATCAAGAGCTCATCGCCCCATAGAATGTTGCCTTTCTCATCCACAGCGCCGATACGGTCACCGTCGCCGTCATAGGCGATTCCCAAGTCCGCATGCTCTTGCTTGACCTTGCGGATAAGATCTTCAAGGTTCTCCGGTACCGTAGGATCGGGATGGTGAAAGGGAAAGGTCGCGTCCGGAGTGCAGGCGATTTCCCAAACCGTGCATCCTAGCTTGCGAAAGATCGGCGGCGCTACGGGGCCGGCCACCCCACTGCCGGCGTCGATAACGACCTTGAGGGGCCGGGATAATGCCGAAAAATCATTTAACAGGTGTTCTTGATAAGGAGGAATGATGGCATACTTCTCCATCCCGCCACCGGGGCTCTCCTTGAAAGCCCCCTGCTCCATTTTTGTTCTTATATCCTGGATCTGCGACCCATAAAGCGTATCTTTTCCCAGGCAAACCTTGAACCCGTTATACTCAGAGGGATTGTGGCTCGCGGTGATCTGTATCCCGCCATCTAACACGAGATGAAACAGAGAGAAATATAGCAATGGCGTCGGACAAACGCCGATATCGTAAACATGCAGACCCGTAGAGATTAGGCCCTCAACCACCGCTTCCGCGTAGGGATCGGATGTGGCGCGGCAATCGCGTCCTACCGAGACACGTTTTCCGCCCTTACTTTTGACAATCGTGCCATGCACCTTGCCGAGCAACCGGGCAAAATCCTTGTCAAAATCCTTTTCCGCCAGTCCGCGAATGTCGTACTCCCGAAAGATCGATGGATTCATTGCCTTCTCCGTTTCTTCTTATTCCAGGATAACTTTGCAGCCAAAAGAATCGCCTCCTTCATGCTGGACTCATCGGCCTGGTTTTCCCTGCGATATCATAAGCCGTGCCATGATCCACAGAGGTCCGAATAAAGGGAAGGCCAAGCGTAAGGGCTGCGCCGCCAAGAAAATGGAGTAGTTTGAGCGGGATCAGTCCCTGGTCATGGTACATACAGACAACCGCGTCGTAATCTCCTCTCGCCGCGCGGGAAAAAAGACTGTCTGCCGGCAGCGGTCCATCGACTGGAACTCCTCGCCTGCCTGCCTGCCTAACGGCAGGAAGGATTATTTTCTGCTCCTCAACCCCCAAGATCCCTTCTTCTCCGGCATGGGGATTGAGTGCCGCCACGGCAATCCGTGGACGCGAAATCGCGAATAGCTTACGCAGCGCCTGATGCGTCAGCTCCACCGTCATGCGGATTTGCCCGCATGTTAACACTCGGGCAACCCGGGACAAAGGGATATGCATGGTAACCAGCACTACCTTCAGCCGCTTTCCTAAGAGCATCATCCGACATTCCTTCGTCTGCGACAGCTCGGCAAGCAGCTCCGTGTGGCCGGGATAGGGATATCCGGCAAGCCGAAGCGCTGTCTTGCTGATGGGAGCTGTAGCTATCGCCTCGGCTTTTTTTGATAGAACCATCTCGGCGGCTGCTTTGATGTAAGAATAGGCGGCCTCACCACCGGCCTTTGAAGGAGCCCTGGGCATCAGCAGCTTGGAGGAGAGATGGGAGAGAGAATATACGGGAACCACACGATTGATTTTTGCTACAGCTTGTCCTTTTCCCCACAAAACGAGCTTCGGACAATGTTTTGTCTTCCGGCGAGTCCGCTGCAGAATCTCCCAATCCCCCAAGATAATAGGATAACATGCCTTTCTCACCGCTGGGTGGGCTAGTGCCTTGAGAACTACCTCAGGCCCCACTCCAGCCGGATCGCCCATAGTGACCGCCACGATGGGTTTGTCCACCTCTTCCTCCTAGATCTTTTACGGAATCCTATTCGATATAGTCCCAGGAAAAACGATCAGGGACAAGAACTTGGGGACGGCTTAAAAGGGATTTATGGTGTCCAAAACCGAAGAAAAGAAACCGCCTGACTCTTCTGAATTTTGATTCGAGCCGTTTGACTCTTCCGGTGGGGGGGTGGGATCCAGACCCTTAGATGGGGGGGTGAGATCCAGGCCCTCCGATAAATCGCCTGACTCTTGGACAAAAAGCGGAACGCCCAAAACGCTGACGATCTCTTGATCGCTCAGTTCTCCCTCGGCACCTTCTCCTTCCAAGGGCGTTTCAGACACGAGGTAAGACAACGGGTTCAGGTAACTTAAAAAACTCTTTTCTTCCGGGGTGCGTCTCTTGGAGCTAGAAGTCATTAAAGATTTTACTGTTTCTTCTCCTATCTCTTCCGGCCGGAAAACAACCCCGGGCAGCTTTACGTCTACCCGATGTTTTTTTCTTAAATCCGTCTTGAGCCATCTTTGGAACCGCTCTTCCGATACTTTCGCATAGAGCCCTTGCTTGATGCTGTCCTCGACGGCGGACAGAGGCAGAAGCTGCCCGGCATCCCGCTCCGTCAATCTGATGATATGAATTCCGAGGCTTGTGCGCACGGGTTGACTGATCTCGCCCGGAGACAATTTATTAAAAGCAACCTTGTCGATCTCCTTGAGCAGGCCACCGCGCTTGACCCAACCGATATCTCCCCCTTCCGAGGCGCCTGCGCCATCGGAGTAGCTCCGAGCCAAGGCGCCGAAATCCTCCCCGGTCACGGCCCTCCGATAAATCTCGTCGGCCTTGCGCATGGCGTCCTTTTCGTCTTCAGGAGAAGCCTTCTCCAAAAGAGGAAGAAGGATGTGTTGCAGTCGGACTCTCTCCTCACTTGTAAATTTCTTTGGATTCAACCGATAATAACGCTCCACATCCGCCGGCGTTATATTGACTCTCTTCCGCACCTGGCGGTTGATAATCTCACCCTTTTCGATCTCGCTTCGCATCAGTGCCCGGTAGGATTCCGTGCTCAGGCCCTGCTGGCTCAGGGCCATTTTTAGCTGCTCATCGCTGATTTGGTTTCTCGCTTTGATTAGGTCGATATGACGATCCACGTCCTCCTCGCTCACCTTGATTCCTTCCGTCTCTACCTCGGCTGCCAGGAGTCTCTCCGTGATGAACTGTTCCAATACCTCTCTATCTTCTTGGTTGATCTCGCTCAGCTCTCCGGTGGGAAACTCACGCCTCATCTTGAGTTTGGCATATTCCCTAATGTTGGAAAGCGTATAAGGCTCCCCATCAATGACCACAATGACTTGCTCGATAAGCCCGGCCGTCACTGTTGTAGGGTAATAACAGAAAAGGAAGGAAGCCAAAATGAGGCCCTGATAGATCATTTGCCTCAGCATACGGATACTCTCCTAAAACACCTTAGCACGCCGGTCAAAAACGACCCAAACCCTAACAAAATAACCCTATCCACGCAAGCCCAGGCGTGGGGCAAAAATAGCGTCGCCATATGCCTCCTACCATGTCCAGTCATCGACATTTCTCTTTATACCCGCTCCCGCGACCGTGTGGATTGGAGTTTTCTTGGGCGCCTGAAGGAATCTTTGCCGGACCTGGTCCATGGCCTGCTCTTCATCAGCCCGACTTATCAGCGCATGAATCCCGTCCGTCCCGGTTTCGTCAGCCTCGCAACGTAGAATCATCTCGACAATACTCCTGGCCCTCTGATCGGCGACCTCCCGGTAAGAAACGAACCAGTCGTTCTCAGCCGCGTCGTCATACTTGCGCGACGAGTACCAGCGCAGAATCCTGCACAGAAGACTCTTTGCCAGATAACCCCACGAAAATATCTCCTCCGTATAGAGATCTCCCAGTTTGCCCTGAACTTTCTTTCTCCCCTCGTCATCTAAGTCTGTAATCGCCTTATTGAGGAGACTCGTGTCCACAGCATCCATGATAGCTGCCCGTAATGGGATTAACGGATCTTCTGCCTTGTTTGATTTCTTCTCGAGTTCAAGAAGTTCTTTGTGGATGCTCTCAATGGAATTCTCTGATAACCTTTCTTCGGCGACTGCAACGATTTGGCGGTCTTCATCCGAAAGCCGATCCTTGTTCTTCATCCAGTAATCCCAAGCACCTTGCATGGTAAGGCTCGACGGTGACAGCCCTCTCTGTTTACGCCGGTTAATCGACCGATAGGTAAAAGTCCCGATACCGACGACAACAAGCAAAAAACCTACGATCAACCTTTCATCCACCACCATTTTCTCTTACCTCAAAACCATCCATCTTCGGAGACCAAGCCTCTCCCAGCCTGTTGAAAAAGGCCCACCTGCCATAGCCTGCTGACAGCAGGCGTTGCGATGGTTGCGCTCGCATCTGGGACCTTTTTGACCAGGCTGGCAACAGAGTTTTTCAACACTCTGTATCCAGTTTGACGCCCAAGGGTAACTCAGTCAACACCTCCGACGTTTGGCCGGATCGGCTGGTCAAAGTGGAATTCGAGCGTCGCTCAATCCAAAGCCGACTGCATTCAATTAACTTGACGGCGGCCGGTGGAAGAAATTGGCTGCCGCCTATTACTTAGGCGAAAGAAGTGGACGAAAACTCTCTACTAATCAAGGGCGTTCCGAAGATATGGCTCGGAGATTTAGTTCCAATACTGCTGAGCGCCTATTACACCTTCGTAACGGACGCTTCATCAAAGTAAAAATCGCTTATAGCGGTTCTGCTAGCGTTTTCTCTCGTTACATTATTCACCGCAGGTCTTAACAC
>JAUXIP010000036.1 GCA_030620935.1 Deltaproteobacteria bacterium
AGTCCCCTAAGGAGGAAGTGAAGAAACATCCCTACCTCGGTGTGAAAAAAAAGAAAACGGATGTGCGGAAGTACAATCCTGAGACCCGTAAGAGCGGGCAATGGGAAGACGTGGTGTCTGAGGCTGAATTGAAGCGCCTTAAAAAGAACGGTGTGTTTCTGGATCTCTGGATGTGGCGCGCCCACCGGGGCAATCCGATTGGTGCGGTGGATGACTTGTGGATTCACGAGTACCGAAACGGAGACAAAGGAAAGAGCGCCTATACCACCAACTGGGACAAGAAAAGGATGCAACCCAAATTTATGTATGACATCGAGAAGACAGGGTTTCACGCGCTCAAGTGGGAAGACGTGATCAATTACAAGTTGACCCAGAAAGACATCTACTTTCTCTCTTATAAAATCGCAAAGCCTTTTGATCCGAACCATGGATGGAAAGAAGGCGACACGCTGCCCCGCCGCTTCCTACGACTACCCGAGGGAAGCCGGGGAGACATCACAGGTGGCGGCGTATGGAAGGATGGGAGCTGGCATGTGCAAATGCGCAGATTGCTGAACACTGGCAATGATGATGACAAGCAACTTCAGGATCAGCGGCGCTACAGCATCGCCTTTGCCATCCATAAGAACTATACCGGGAGCCGTTGGCATCACGTCTCATTTCCTCTGAGTCTCGGTTTTGGGGTAGATGCGGACATCGTAGCTCAAGGGTTTAGCGGAGACTCTCCCCCATGGGACAAGATTAATTGGAATTCGCTAACTCTTTTCTATCCTGGCCAGGTAACCTGGGAGTGGCTGCTCAGCTCAGGACATGCAGGCGCCGCAGAAGTCAGAAATGGCGAGGCCTGTGCCGCCTGTCATACGCCCGAGCTCATGGGCCAATATTCGGCAGAGCACGAGATCCGGGACGATCTCAAAAACAGCTGGAAGATGACGGCCGCCTCTGGAATCATTTTCATTCTCGGGCTCGCCATCGCGGGAGTGATCGCGGCAAGGAGGTACAGCTAATGGAAGCGACAAAGGCATTACACACGATTATCGTAGAAATGACGACAGGGATGTTGGTCCTCTCGACCTTGGCTATTTTCGCTCTAACTTGGCAGGTATGTTTCAGTGGAAGAACGACCGGTAAATACCTTGATGCGCTCGATGGGGTTGTCTTGTTTGGTGCCTCGATCGGGACCTTAGCCTTGATTTTTGCGATTATAACCGGATACCGCCAGTGGCCGGTTGAAGCATTTATGAACGGAGCTATCGCGAAGAACAAGATCTTTACTGGCTATATGGCCCTGGGCTTTTGGACCGCGTTTCTCGCAGTGAGACTCTCAGCAGGCAAGTCACTCTGGAGCCGTAAAGGGCTCTCTATCTTTTCAATGCTTCTCGGTCTCGGGGGATTTATCAATATCGTATTCACTGCTTCAATTGGAGGCACCTTGGCTGGGAAACCGAGCGGATTTGAGGAGCTCGTCAGGGTGATTGTGGAGACACGTGAGACATTTGTGCTTCCGACGGGAGTAAACGTGCTGCTCATTGCGGTAGGCGTTGCGCTTCCCTTGATGGTTTTCTTTTGGCCCAAGAAGAAGTCAATTTGACTGACGCACGCGGGGCTTCGCTGGGGAGTGGGGAAGTGGGGTTCCAGATAGTTTCCTTCTGAATCGAACATGTAGATCGTCTTCCCGCTGCGCCGTTCTACGGCCCGGTGAAATGTTCCCAGCTCTTTAGGCGTTTTCATGGCTCCCTCGTACTCCTCCCAGTATTCCTTCGTAAAGCTCACGATCTTCCTTTGAAAGAGCGCTGCTATTTCTTGCCCTAGGTTTCCTATCTCTGAGATAGGAGGTCAGTCCTTTCTTATATTTAAGAAAGAAAGATGCACGGCCTTCTATCCTCTTTGGATATGGCTGTTCCCTCATCTTCTCTTTGCAAGATGAGCACTTAGAAACTCATCGATTTTGCTTAGGGAATTTTCACACATCTTCATTCACCTATAAGTCGGGTCACAGAGTGATTAGACATTCTTATCCTTCGGAGTGTGGCATAAGATTTGCGGAATCTATCATCTGCAGATTGAAAGATAATCTCGCAGCAAAGAAGTTGCATATGATAGACTGCCTTAAAGGGTACAAAAGGGAGAAGGATGAGACCCAGCGTGAACAGGGGGGATTCGTTTACGCCAATGCCCCTTTTCTCGTCTATTGGGAAATTACCCGAGCCTGTGATTTGGCCTGTCGCCATTGCCGAGCGGATGCCCTAAAGAGTCGAGATGTGCTGGAGTTGAGCACATCGGAAGGAAGAGATCTGCTGGAAGCCATGCGTGGATTTAGTCCGAGAATTCCTCACCTAGTCGTCACCGGAGGTGATCCTTTAAAGCGAGCAGATGTCTTTGAGCTTTTAGAGCACGCAGTTGGGATAGGGTTCCGCGTCTCAGTCGCGCCTAGTGTCACCAGCCGTCTGACACCAAAAGTTCTCCGACGCTTCAAGAAAATCGGAGTTGAAAGTTTAGCCCTTAGCCTGGATGGTGCCACGGCCGCGAGACACGACGGATTAAGAGCAATCCCAGGCTGCTTTTCTCGTACTCTGGAGGCGGCTCGGCTTGTGCTTGACGCTGGAATTGCGCTCCAAATCAACACTCTGGTTACCGCTGACACGTTTCAGGACCTTCCCGGGATCTAGCGTTTGCTGAGCCAGCTGTTCCTCATGCGTTGGAAGCTCTTTGCCTTGATCGCGGTCGGCCGAGGCCAGGTGTTGAGAGAAATAACCCCTGCTCAGTGCGAAACTCTCCATCACTGGCTCTATGGGCTTTCCAAAATAGCTCCCTTTGCCGTTGCCACCACGGAGGCGCCCCACTTTCGCCGCGTGGCTTTCACGAAGATGAGGGGGGAAGGGATGCCGGTGGCGAAGATCCGCGAAACTTCCTCTGGTAGGGGATTCGGAATAAGAGACGGGAACGGGATTATGTTCATTTCGCATACAGGCGATGTTTATCCGTCCGGCTTTCTTCCTCTCCAGGCTGGGAGAGTTCAGACCGAGAGTGTTGTAGAGATCTACCGGCAATCGGAAGTGTTCAGGGCAATTCGACAGACGGCCATGTATAAAGGAAGGTGCGGGCGGTGTGAGTTCAAGGCCATCTGTGGGGGTTCGCGCGCACGTGCCTATGCAAAATATGGTGATCCTTTGGAATCAGATCCCTTGTGTGTCTATGAGCCCAACTAAATGGGTATGCCTATGGATGGATACCGTTTTATTTCCTGTGACTGCACTCTGGTAGTGGTTGCCCCACTAAAGGAGGCCCATCATGAATAAGGATAGCATCACTTTGATCGATAACCGTACTAATAGGAGGTATGAAATCCCCATCGAAGACGAGACCATTCGCGCTATGGATCTGCGTCAGATTAAGGTCAATGAGGGTGACTTCGGATTGATGACCTACGACCCCGCCTTTATGAACACCGCCTCCTGTAAAAGCAAGATTACCTTTATAGATGGAGAGAAAGGAATCTTGAAGTATCGTGGGTATCCGATCGAAGAACTCGCCGAAAAAAGCACCTATCTTGAAACTGCTTATCTGATTCTTTACGGGGAGCTTCCGACAAAGTCAGAGCTTGACGGGTGGGTGCACGATATTACTTTTCACACTATCATCCATGAAAATATCAAGAAGTTCATGGATGGCTTCCATTACGATGCCCATCCAATGGGAATGTTAGTGAGTACCGTTGCTGCCCTCTCCACGTTTTATCCCGAGGCTAAGCATATCTATGACGCGGAGCTGCGGAAGAAGGAAATGTGCCGACTAATTGCAAAGATGCCCACCTTGGCGGCGTTCGCCTATAGGCACACCCAGGGAATGCCCTATGCCTATCCGGACAACGACCTAAGCTACGCTGGAAACTTTCTGAACATGCTTTTTAAGATGACCGAGGTAAAGTACAAACCCAACCCGACCTTGGAAAAGGCGTTGGACGTTCTTTTTATTCTCCATGCCGACCATGAGCAAAACTGCAGCACCAATGCGATGCGCAGTGTGGGAAGCTCGCAAGCGGATCCTTATTGCTCAGTGGCGGCAGCAGCCGCAGCCCTGTACGGGCCATTACACGGTGGCGCCAATGAGCAGGTGCTGAAGATGCTTAAGGAAATCGGTTCAAGGGATAAGGTTCCGGAATTTATTAAAAAGGTTAAGGCAGGTGAGGGACGGCTGATGGGTTTCGGTCACAGGGTTTACAAAAACTATGACCCTCGAGCGTCAATCATCAAACAAGTCGCTGATCAAGTCTTTGAGGTTACAGGAAAGAATCCCTTGCTCGATATTGCCTTAGAACTTGAGAGGATTGCCTTGCAGGAGGACTATTTTATCAAGCGCAAGCTATATCCCAATGTCGATTTCTATTCCGGTATTATCTATCAGGCGATGGGGTTTCCCGTAGAGATGTTCCCGGTACTGTTCGCTATTCCGCGGACATCAGGATGGGTCGCCCAGTGGGAGGAGATGCTTTTAGATGCGGATCAGAAGATCGCCCGACCGCGGCAGGTCTATATTGGGTATAAGCACAGAGCCTATGGGGCAGTGCGTATGGACGGTAAAAAGGTCACTCGCAAAACAAAGGGGGGAAAAGGAAATGAGGCAAAGGCAGGCGGCGAGGCTACCTAAATCTTACGAAGCATTTAAACGCAGGTATCCCGAAATTTGGCAGGCTTATGACCGACTTGGCGCCTTATGCCACAAGGCGGGACCACTAAACAAAAAAACAAGGGAATTAGTGAAACTTGGGATGGCTGTAGGAGCCCGAATGGAAGGGGCGGTACATTCCCATACCCGTAAGGCGATCGATGCAGGGGTTGCACCCCAGGAGATCCGACACCTTGTTCTTTTGGCCGTCACGACACTAGGTTTTCCGTCAACTATTACAGCCCTCACCTGGGTAGAGGATGTTTTAGGAAAAGGAACGCTGCGTAAAAAACGATCCAGGAGGGCTTAAGTGTCCTCTCTTACGGCAATTTGTTTTCTTCCAGGAGTGCAAATAGATGCTTGGCGAAATCGGTGTTGTCCTGATAGCCGCGGAATCTCTCGGCCCCGACTCCTAGGGCACTAACCGGTACAGGCTGGTGGGTGTGACCGGTGGTACTCCAAGAAATTTCCACGCCCTGCGCACGGTCTCTGCCAACGAGCTTGGACAGCGTGTCGTCGGAAGCGGTAATATTTGGCTCCTTTTTTTTCCAATTGATTGCCAGCCCTCCTGTCTCATGGTCCGAGGTGATCAGCAGGAGGGTTTCGGTCGGGTGATCTTTATAAAAGTCGTAGGCTAATCCGACAGCGCGATCAAACTCAAGGAAATCATAAACCACAGAAAGAGCATCATTCTGATGAGCGGCAGTGTCGATATTTTCGTTTTCTATCAATACGACAAAGCCTGTCGTATTGCGTCGTTGTAGGATTCGGATAGCGGCCTCGGTCATGTCATAGAGCGAGGGCTCACTTATTATATCGCGGCGAATCTCGAAGCTCATTTCCTTCAAGCTGAAAAGACCTAGGACTTTTGGGTTTTTGACGTCGGCAAGTTCCCTTTTAGTCGAGACGTAAGCATAGCCCTTTTCCTTAAAAAGACTGATGAAGTTTCGGTGCTCTTTAGTGCTGCTGCCTTTTGGACCCGGAAGGAGGAACTGGTCGTGGCCGCCGCCGAGCATGAGATCAGGACCAAACTCCAAGTATTGCTCGACAATGGAACGATATTGTTTCCGATTAGATACGTGAGAGACAAAAGCAGCCGGACTGGCGTCATAGATCGCCGCGTTGGTCACTAAGCCGATACGCATGCCTTTTTGCCTTGCGAGTTCCATGACGGTCTTGGGGATACGGCCATCCGCGCAGATGCCAACCGTCCAGTTCTTTGTCTTGCAGCCGCCGGCGAGCGCGGTAGCCGCCGCCGCAGAGTCGGTTACCAGGGAATCCGCGGAATGGGTTGTCAAAAATCCAACGAACCCTTCTTTCATAATCTTCTCGGAGATCGTTAATCCTTCGTGAAGGAGCTCTTTGCTGTAAGTTCTGGCTAATTCCAGATGAGTAATCCCGGCGCCATCGGCAAGAAAGACGAAAATGTATTTGGGGGTCGGTGTCTGGGCGGCCTGGGGTTGCTCCTTGAGGGACGACTGGAAAACGGCAAGTAAAGTCAGAACGATTGTGATGATGAATAAAAATGTCACCAGCCTTTTCGGCGAAAGTTTAGTCATAGCCAACTCTCATTCCTTTCTGTCTCCATGTTACACTCCAGTGCGATCCTATAACCCGGCTTCCGAGGCGCAGCGAAAACCGATCAAGATCTGTTTGCTCTGAGGCGGCCGGCCGTGCCGCATGGCCGAACGGCACGTTCCCGGGAGGTCGTCCCAGGAACAGCCCTTCAAGACGACCTTTTTTTCGTCCCACGGGGTGGAGGTCCATTCGAAAATATTTCCGGCGAAGTCTTCAACGCCGTAAGGACTCTTTCCGTTGGGAAAGCGTCCCACGGCCGTCGTCTCCCCGAAGCGGTCGCCGCTGTTGAGGTTATCGGCGTTCCACGCATTGCCCCAGGGAAAAATCCGGCCGTCGGTCCCGCGCGCCGCCTTTTCCCATTCCGCCTCCGTCGGCAATCGGTAGTTTCTATCTAATTTGTTCCCTCGCCATGCGCAGTAAGCTTTAGTGTCGTCGACGTCGACGAGAACCACAGGATGTTTGGCCCAACCCTTGGGAAAAGTTTTATTCTCCCAAAGAAACTTCCGGACTTTCTCGTACGGATGGACCAGAAATCCCTGCCGCCGGTAGTCAAGTTGGGAGATATAGGGAGCAGGGTGGGCTGTTTCGTCGACAAAGGTCTTGTAGTGAGCATTGGTCACGGGCCACCGGTTAATGCAATAATTTCCCGTGTCGGCGGTCTTTCTCGTCTCTTTCTCGTACCATCCATAGGAGCGTGTTACTCCCTTATCGAGGCGGTAGGCGTATTCTCTCTCTGCCGGTGAGCTGCCCATAACGAATGGGCCCGCGGGAACTAAAAGCTGGTCGGGGTCGTGCGGACATGGGCGATGCGGGTGGTGTTCTGCTCTCGCATAGCCGGAGGCGGCGCCCCAAAGCAAAGCGCCGACGAAGGCGAAAAACAGAAGCGTCATAACTCTACGTTTCAAAGACGGGGCGGTGAACGTGAGACCATGCGGTCCGGTTGGAAAGTCGGTGGAAGTATGGCATGAGTAATTCAAATTCACACCTGGAGAGGGAATTATGAAGAGAAATAGATCGCCAATCAAGTGGCCCGACGGTGCGCGCATTGCGATCACTCCTTGCGTGGCCTTTGAGACCTGGCCGGAGGATCTGGGGGGAGCCGGTTCATTGCAGCAAGAAAATCGGCGCGCCTTTCCCAGGAATGCCGTGACGAAGAAGAATCTGGCGATCATCACCGATCGAGAATTCGGTGAGCGCGTCGGTATCTTTCGCATCCTGGAGATTTTTCAGAAGGAAAGGATTCAAACGAGCTTTTTTCCGACTGGGATCACGGTGAAGAATTACCCTGACATTTTCAAAGAGGTCGTTGCCCAGGGCCACGAGATCGGGACGGAGACATGGATCCACGACTACAGCTACATGAAAAAAAGGGACAAGGAGAAGAAGGATCTTCAACAGACCGTGAAGATTCTTAGGGATACGGTGGGGCAGGCCCCGAAAGGTTATCTTTCTACGGGCGTGGCTCCGAGCGCCTCGACCCCGGAGATCATCTTAGAGTTGGGATATAACTACTGGATGGATCCGCAGCATGAGGAGACCCCGTATACTCTGAAATTAAAACGCGGGGAATTGACGGTTCTTTCCTACTTTCAAGATCTCAATGACTATTCGAGCTATCAGCGCGCGGGGAGGACGCCGCGGGAAATGCTGCAAATGTGGAAAGATTGCTTCGACTGCCTTTATGAAGAAGGCGCCACCGATCCCAAGTTCATGATTTGGGGCAATCACCCGTTTGTGGGGGGGCGGCCGTTTCGGGCCTTGCTGCTACGGGAGTTTATTCGCTACGCGAAAGGTCACGGAAAGGTCTGGTTCGCCAGGGCCGGAGATATTGTCAAGTGGTACCGGGAGAATTATCGAGGTGCGCACGTCGAAGAGTGGCCGAATTTCAGTGTTGCAGGGAGGCGGGGCAAGATCGCCGATCTGATGAAGGCAAAGTGAGGAGTCAAGAACATTGGGGAAAAAGAAATCGCACGAGGATGAGATCAAGAGGGGGCTTGCGGTACTCCGGGACGCAGGGATAGATCCGGACGACCTCTCTCCGACCCTTGTCCCAGGTCTGGAGGAGCATTTCGAGGAAGGCCACGAGACCGATCTGGCGACCATCTTTATTCTAGGGAAAATAGCGGACTCCTCGGCGGCGGAGGTTTTGGCTCGTTTGGAAAGAAAGGCGACGGGTAAAGAGATCAAGAAAGAAATTCGTCGCTCCCTTTTTAAATTGGCTCAGAAGGGGATTAGCGTGTCCCGATCGGAGGATGCTGAGACGCCCACTGCCAGGTCGATTCTGAATTGGGATGTGCAGATCGAAGGCTATCTCTCTTCGGTCGATGGGGCCGGGGGACGACTCGTTTTGCTAGCCAAGCCTCATGCAGGGAGCGGCATTCAACTGCTTCAGGGAATGGTCAGCGATCGGGAGGGCTTACAGCGCCTCGAGGGGACCGTCATCCGGCGCAAAGAACTCCGGCAGATGATTCAAGAGATCAAGGAAAAACATGACGTGACCATGATTTCCATCCCATGGGAATACGGCGATCGAGTCCTTTACGGAGCTCACGAGAAGAGAAAGACTCTAGGTCGCGGCAGCGTAGAGAACTTTTTATCGCTGAGAGCGGTGTTCACTTCCGCGCGGCCCAAGGAGCTGGCCCATCCCATTTACGACCGAGTGAGTTCGGAGGAGGCCCGGTCCGGCGCTTGGCGGGAATTATCGCGACAATTGCTTGATGAGCCGGAGTTCCGTCCTTGGATTTTGGACGAGGATTGGGTTCGACCGTATCTTCAACAGTTGCAAGACGCCCAAGAGAGTCGGATCGTGCTCAAGCCG
The DNA here is from genome assembly GCA_030620935.1 of Deltaproteobacteria bacterium. Next base: position 9,062 of record JAUXIP010000036.1, read on the forward strand.
CTCCAGAAAGAGGAGCGGCTCGCCGCGATTGTGCGCGAGGTGGTAAGAACAATGTTTGCAGGAGAAACCGTGAAGGTCTTGCAGCGGCGGATGGAAGACATGGCACTTTATTTGTTCGAGACCGAGCGGCTGGACAAGGCCAAGCTGGCGCTTGCCGTTGCGCTTCAACTCAAGGATGAAGATCCGGGGCTGCTCGATATATCCTTTTTGACCGGGCTGGCGCAAAAGAGCTTTGCTTTTTATACTTCGCAGGAAGAGACCAAGAAGGAGGAGGAACCCTCCTTGGTTGTCAAACCCTAATTCGTAGTTCCGAGTGTCGCGCCTCGGGTCTCGGGTTTCACTCGGCACCTCTCGGTTGCCTGATGGCTGCTTACTAAGGAAGTGCTTAGCGAATCGAAAGTAGAAACCAAAAACGTAAAGACGAAAACTAGAAACTAAACTGGTCTCTCTCGGTTGCATATATCCAGGGCGACCAAAGCGTATATCTGCGCGGCTTTCAGCATGACATCGATCTCGATCTCCTCCGTTCTCGGGCCGATCCGCTTTCCCCGCGGGCCGATTTTAATCGCCGGAATCCCCAACTCATTGTAGACGTTCGTGTCGGTCCAGATGCTGGCCCGGTTGGGAGCTTCCGGTTTGACCTTTTCTCCGAAAAGGTGGTGATAGACCTCTTCGACGGATTGGACCAACGGCTCTACCCCTTTGCCCTCATAGCCGAGGAGCGACTTATAGATCTCCATTTCATGTTCGATGCCCAGCCGGTTCAAGAGCTTTTCCAGCTCGTACTTTACTGTGACGGGTCTTACCTGAGGCGGGATGCGGATATCGACATACAGATTGCAGACTCCGGGAAAATAGTTGGGACGATAGGGTGCCCCGCCTTCGATGGCGCCGATGTTGACCTTGGGATAGAGGGGACCGGTAGAGGACTCGTAGATATATTTTTCCTCAAACTCTTCGGCCCAATGTTCGAGCGCGTCGATGATCTTAGTCATTTTGACGATCGCGTTGAGTTTTTCCGGTGGATGGGTCGAACGCTTGGTGCCCCATGCCGCCTCCGCTTTGCCGAACGTCGTTATCTTGGCTTGAACGACCCCGTTCTGCGTCCAGACGATGTTCAGGTCCGAACCATCCGCGACCACCGCGTAGTCGGAATGCATCCCGTGCGTCAGGAGATGGCGGGTGCCAGCCCCTTCGCCGCGATATTCCTTTGTCTGCCAGGGGCCGATGGGCGTACGCGAGATCTCCCCGACGACCGCGGCGAGAATAACATCACCCTTGAGGTTCACACCGCTTTCTTTGAGCGCTTTGCCCGCCAACATGAAGGCGGCGAGCCCGCCTTTCATGTTGGAAATACCGAGACCGCGGACCTTCCCGCCTTGAATCGAGCCTTTGAGCTCGGATTCCGGCTCTATGTCGGCTACCATGCGGAGATCTTCCTCCGTGCCGGTGAAGCTGGTATCCATGTGGCCGTTAAAACCGAGGCTGAGCCCAGTGCCGTCGCCCTTCAAAATACCGACCGCGTTGGGCCGGTCGACTTCGACCTCCTGGCGCACGGCTTTGAGTCCGTTTGCCTGGAACCATTTGAGGATAAATTCCGCAATCGCTTTCTCCTGTCCAGTCGGGCTAGGGATGTTGGTCAAATCGCAGCCGAGCTGCGCCAACTCGTCTCGGTCCAAATGGGCTAGAACTCTTTTGGCTGCTTCTTTGTCCAGGGGCATGTTGTTTTCCCTCCGACTGCTTGGGAGACAAGAAACTACAAGGGCGTGTAAAAGTCAATCAATCTATGTCGAACACGGGGTTTGAATCCCCGTGTTCGACCAAAGGGGAGAGCCGTCGCTTGTCCCCTTTGGAACTCCCAGCGGTCCTTCGACTTTGCTCAGGATGGTGAGCTTGCCCTTCGAGGG
>JAUXIP010000047.1 GCA_030620935.1 Deltaproteobacteria bacterium
CCGCACTTGAAGCAGCGGACGGGAATTTCCCATTGCTCCACATCGGGTGGTGTTAGCATGGCAGGTGGTGGTTCTTGCCCATCCATAGGTAATGCCGATTTTGTCTCGCGAGCGGCTTCGGGGGGAGGTGGGGTAGCTTGCTTAGATGGGGTGTCGGAGGCTTTTGCTTGGGTTGGGGTCTGTTTCGATTCTTGTCCATCCCCTTGGGATGCGGGGGCCGATTTTGGCTTTTCTCCCCCCTTGCGGAAGCGAGACTCGAAATTCTCCCCAAAGGCCACCTCTTGATGCAGAGCACCAGCCCGGGCGATGAGTGTATCTTCCGTCTCCACGTTGTTCGGGTCCGTTACGCAACAATCAACCGGACAAACGGCGGCACAAGCCTCATAATCGTGGAAGCCGACGCATTCCGTGCACAGCAGGGGATCGATGACATAGATCTCTTCTGCCTGGGAAATGGCGTTATTCGGGCATTCCGGCTCACAGGCGCCGCAGTTGATGCACTCTTGAGTAATCATTGTTGCCATGCTGTCGATGCCTCCTAAAACCCTTTCCAAGCATTCTAAACGAAAAAAAAGAAGATTGTAAATACCTCGGTGCCCCCCAGGCTCACTCCCTTGCTATTTATGGCCAAGGGTTTTATTGAAACCCTATGCGCCGTTCGCAAGCAGGTCACTTTAAAAGGGTTATTCAACGTGAGTTTTCAAAGCAGGCAGAAGCTTTCTCGTGCTCCAGGGAGATGCGTGAGAAAGGCGGGCTTCAGATCCTGCCTGGATTAGCCGAAATCAAACCGCACCACCGCGTGCTTGATATTGCCTGCGGGCCCGGCTTTGTGGCATTGGAATTCGCCAAGCACGGGCGGAAGGTCGTGGGTGTCGACTTGACCAGAGAAATGGTCAAAAGGGCCCGAGCCTTGGCCCGACAGGAAAAAGCCGAAAATATCGCCTTCCGTCGTGCCGATGCGGATCGCCTGCCATTTTCCGCCGGCAGTTTCCATCGAGTAGTGACTCGGGCTTCGTTTCATCACTTCACGGAGCCGGAAAGGGTCTTGCGGGAGATGGTGCGGGTGATGAAGAAGAGAGGAAGGATCTTGATTTCCGACAATACCTCCAAAGACGACCCTGCCAAGGGATACGTGCATAACTTGATCGAGAAGTTGCGTGATCCGTCCCACGTAGAGATGCTCCCGCCTAAGAAATGGCGCGCCCTCTTTAAGGCATGCGGGCTCAAGGTTCTCCGTCAAAGGAAACTCATCGAGCCAAGAGATGCGGAAGACTGGATGCGGCTCACTCGGACGCCCCCTGCGGTCAAGAGAAAGATCCGCCGGTTTTTTCTGAAATCAATTCCCGGGGACGCGACCGGCCAAAATGTCCGCCTCTCTAAGGGGAGAATTGTATTTGATATGAACTATCGGGTCTACGTTCTAGCCCGCGCTACGAAGTGATTGAAGCGTACGGTTCTGAAATCGCAACGCGCCTTATTTTTTCTCCAATACCAGGACGCCGTTGTCCTGATCGATATCCATGCGGAAATGGCTTAAGAAGTTGAGCCCCAAGAGGCCTGCCACGTTACTATCAGGGAAGACATCATGGACCGCCGCGGTCAGATCCTTCATTTGCATGCCTCCGACTTCGATGGATTCCAGATTGATCAAAGGGGCCTGGATAGTCCCGTTGGCGGTCTGGAACGGTATGGTAGGGAGCTTTTGCTCCATATCGATTCCTAACTGTTTGGCCGTATCCCGTGAGATCAGGGTGTAGCTCGCCCCGGTATCCACAATGAACTTTACCGTTACTTTTTGATTGACCGTCGCCTCGACGACCACAACTTCGCCTTGTTTCTGGATAGGGACAGAAACCTTGTCCAGGGGTTCCGGTAGATCGAGGCCTGGCGGTCTGTCTGGAGTCTTTATCCGCTCGGAGCCGGCCCTGTTGTTTTCTGGAATATTGTGAAGGTTGTCGGTGAAATGGACCACACCGTTTTCATCAACCCAACGAAAAATCTCGCCGGCCGGCAAAGGGGCGGAAAAAAACAGGAAAAAGCACAAGTTTACTATGCCACTAGCGGATTTCTTCATGGTTAAAACAACCTAATTCTAACATAGATTGCCGCTCCGGGAAACGATTTTGGGACGATTTCTGCCCGTATGACGTAAAAATGCCGCTGCAGCAAGCAGGGTGCCACCGGTGGTCCCTATCCACTGCCATTTTTTCACTAGAGGCCGGCTTTACAAGGTGAGGGCAGTGTGGTAGAAATTGCAAAACAAGAAGAAAGGAAAAAGAGGAGACGAACGGAGAAGAAATGAGACTTGTTCAAGAACAAAAACGCGGGGTCATTGAGCAGTTCAATCTCCATCAGGGCGATACCGGCTCGCCGGAGGTTCAGGTAGCCCTACTGAGTCAGCGAATTCAGTACCTCACCGAGCATTTTAAGATTCACGTCAAGGATCATCACTCGCGCCGCGGTCTCCTTAAGCTGGTAGGACAAAGAAGGAGGCTGCTCGATTATCTCAAGAAAAGCGATTACGAGAGATATCAAAGTCTGATCCATCGATTGGGAATAAGGAAGTAGTGCTTCCTGGGTGGATGTCCCTTCCCTTATTTTCTTCCGTTAGACACTTCTGGCTCTATACCAAGGATTTCATATGGTTAAAAAAGTTGATGTCGATTACTATGGTCGGCCTCTATCCGTAGAGGTCGGAAAATTGGCAAAGCAGGCTGATGGCGCCGCTGTGGTTCGTTACGGCGAGACGGTAGTGTTGGTCACGGCCGTAGCTGCTAAGGACGCCGCCAGGGATTTGGATTTTTTCCCTCTGACGGTGGACTATCAAGAGAAGACTTTCGCCGCGGGAAAGATCCCGGGCGGTTTTTTTAAGAGAGAAGGGCGGCCCTCCGAAAAAGAGATCCTGACCTGTCGACTGATCGACCGTTCCATCCGTCCGCTTTTTCCTCATGGCATGAGATGCGAGACCCAGATCATTGCCACGGTGCTCTCAGTGGACAAGGAGAACGACCCCGACATGGTGGCAATGCTGGGAGCCTCCCTGGCTTTGGAGATTTCCGATATCCCTTTTCACGGACCTCTCGCGGGGGTCCGGGTGGGGAGAGTCCGAGGTCAGTGGGTCATCAACCCGACCAAGAGCGAACTCCAGGAAAGCGACGTCGATATTTTCCTTTCTGGAACACGAGACGCCATCATGATGGTAGAAGGCGGGGCCCAGATTTTGCCCGAGAATGAAATCTTGGAGGGTTTGTTTCGCGGGCATGAAGCGATCCAGTCCCTCTTGGACGTGCAAGAGGAGATCAAGCGAGAGGTCGGAAAGAGCAAACGATCCCTCCCTGTTGTCGAAAAAGATCAAGGGCTTGTCCACAGGCTCGAAGAGTTGGCTCGGGATAAGATCTACCAGGCCATCTCCATTTCAGACAAGCTGGAGCGCTACAAACGGCTCGATGAGGTGAGGAGTGAGGTTTTTTCCCAGGCTGCCGCCGAGTATCCGGAAAGGGAAAAAGAGGTTAAAACGGTTTTCGAAGAGCTGCGGAAAAACTATTTCCGTCAGCTCATCATCAAGGACCGCCGCCGCATTGATGGCCGGAGTCTCGCGGAGATCCGTCCGATCACCTGCGAAGTCGAAGTCCTCCCTCGCACTCACGGGTCGGGTCTCTTTACGCGTGGAGAGACCCAAGCCTTAGTCATCACCACTCTCGGCACGGCCTCAGACGAGCAAAAGATCGATGCCCTGATCGGCGAGCATTACAAAAAATTCATGCTGCATTACAATTTTCCTCCTTTTAGCGTCGGCGAAGTCAAGTTTCTGCGCGGCCCGGGCCGTCGAGAGATCGGGCATGGCGCCTTGGCGGAACGAGCCCTTCTTCCGGTCCTGCCAGGAGAGGATGAGTTTCCCTACACGGTTCGCATCGTTTCAGAGGTTCTGGAATCAAACGGCTCCACCTCCATGGCCACGGTGTGCGGCGGTTCGCTTTCCCTCATGGACGCCGGGGTTCCGATTTCGGCTCCGGTGGGCGGTATCGCGATGGGCTTGATCAAGGAGGGCGATGAGGTGCGAGTTCTCTCAGACATCCTGGGAGATGAGGATCATCTTGGAGACATGGACTTTAAGGTTGCCGGCACCTCCGACGGGGTCACGGCCCTGCAGATGGATATTAAGATCGGCGGGGTAACCCGTGAAATCATGAGTGAAGCCCTCTATCAGGCAAGGGAAGGTAGGCTCAAAATCCTCAAGGTGATGGAGGCGACAATATCCACACACCGGAGCGAGATCTCCGATCATGCGCCGCGGATCATTACCCTGAAAGTCAGACCGGAAAAAATACGCGAAATCATCGGGCCGGGAGGCAAGGTCATTCGAGGGATTGTCGAGGCGACCGGCGTCAAGATCGACGTGGAGGATGATGGAACGGTTATGATCGCGTCAAGCGATGAGGCTGCTTCTCGCAGGGCGGTGGAGATGGTGCAGGAGATTACCGCCGAGGCGGAAGTGGGAAAGATTTACAAGGGAACCGTCAGAAAAATTATGGATTTCGGTGCCTTCGTAGAGATCCTTCCGGGCACCGACGGCCTCGTCCATATCTCTCAACTCGCTCCGGAGCGTGTGAGACAAGTTACCGATATCCTCAAGGAAGGCGACGAGGTGCTGGTCAAGGTCTTGGAAATCGACCGGCAGGGAAAGATCAGGCTTAGCCGAAAAGAGGCCCTCGCTGAGACGGGGGAAGTTAAACCTTGACTGATCCTACAGTCAACGCTGGTAGCAGTCAAAAAAAAGGTCCTCGCGGAGACCGGGAAAGAGTGGTGCTCCTCGACCTCCGGAATCAGTCCCGACGATTCACGCCAAGGGGAACCCTGAAAATTTTCTCTTGCCATGTTCGCTAAGACGGTCCTCGACAACGGCATTCGTATCCTGTCGGAAGAGGTGCCGAAAGCCCATTCCGTCAGCCTGGGGATTTGGGTCGAGAACGGGTCGCGGCATGAAGCCCGTCATCAGAGTGGAATATCCCACTTTGTCGAGCATCTCTTTTTTAAAGGTACGGAGCGACGCAGCGCGGCCCTGATCGCGCAGGAAATGGATGCGGTCGGAGGCGTGCTCAACGCCTTTACCGCAAAGGAATACACCTGCTACTACGCCAAGGTGCTCGATGAGAACCTTCCCCTGGCCATCGATCTTCTGACGGATATTTTCCTCCATTCGATTTTCGATAAAGAGGAGATCGAGAGGGAAAGGTCGGTGATCCTGCAGGAAATCTCTCAGGCCGAAGACACACCCGATGATTACGTGCACGATCTCTTCAATCTCGATTTCTTCCAAGATCATCCTTTAGGCCGGCCCATTTGCGGCGAGCCCGCGACCGTCTCGAATTTTCACCGGGAAGATTTCCTCAACTTTGTTGGCAGTCGGTACCTTCCAGGCCGGGTGATTATCGCCGCGGCAGGCCACTTGACGCACGAAGCCTTGGTACGAGAACTGTCAAAAGAGCTGGGGGGCATGGATCTAGATTGCAGGCCCCAGGGCTCGCAACCAAGGATGGAGGATTCCCCCAAGCTTCGAGGCGGCGTATTTCAACATTCAAAACCGCTGGAGCAGGTTCATCTATGCCTGGGCGTCCCCGGTCTTCATCAAGCCCACCCATTACGCTATGCCGCCTATATCCTCAGCACCATCCTTGGAGGAGGAATGAGTTCCCGCCTCTTTCAGGAGATCCGCGAGAAGCGGGGAAGAGTTTATTCCATATACTCCTTTCTGGCTTCCTATAAGGATGTGGGGTATTTAGGTATCTACGGGGGCACGAGTCTTGAGTGGACCGAAGAGGTGGTGGGTTTGGTTCTCAAAGAGATGGAACGATTGGCGGCAGGAGAGCTGGGAGAAGAAGAGCTTCAGCGCGCCAAGAGTCAGCTCATCGGCGGTATGATCCTGGGTTTGGAGTCCTCGGACTCTTGGATGGGCCACATCTCGCGAAATGAAATCTACTTCGGCAAAGCGATATCCGTCGAGGAGATCTCACAAGGGGTCCGTTCGGTGTCTCTGGGCGATGTGATAGAGTTGGCTCGCGCCACCTTTCGGCGGCGGGAGGATATGGTCCTCTGTCTCCTGGGGAATCTTAAGGCGGACTTGAAAATTAAAGGGGTTGGACTTTAGACACTAAAGCATCGGTTGTCGGGTGGCGTCAGTGGGTGAGGTCCGGATTCAAATCAAACGGTTGCGTCACAGGGAAGATTCCGTCCCACTGCCTGCCTATATGACGGAGGGAGCGGCAGGAATGGATCTCGCGGCGGATGTGGAAGGCGATGTGGTGCTGGCGCCCATGGAGCGGACGCTGATCCCCACGGGGATCGCGGTGGCGCTTCCGCAGGGTTTTGAGGCCCAGATTCGACCCCGAAGCGGTCTCGCCTTAAAACAGGGGTTCACCTTAGTCAACAGTCCTGGGACAATCGATTCGGATTACCGTGGAGAACTCCAGTTGATCGCCATCAATTTGGGAAATGAGCCGGTGGTGATCCGTCGGGGCCAAAGGGTGGCCCAGATGGTTGTGCAACAGGTCTGCCGCGCCCGATGGCAGGAGGTGCGTGAACTTTCCTTCTCAGGCCGCAAAGAGGGCGGCTTCGGTCACACGGATAAGGAAAGGTAGGAAGCCGTCGGCTTCTAACCTATTACCTTTTCATCAAGCAGTGGCTATTTTCTATGATTGGTCGTTATTCCCGTCCGGAGATGAGCCGGATCTGGTCCGAGCAAAACTGCTTTCAAAAGTGGCTTGAGATCGAGATCCTGGCTGCCGAGGCGCTGACTCAGCTCGGAGAGGTGCCTAAGGGCGCAGTGCAGCGGATCAAAAAGAAAGCCCGTTTTGATATTGCCCGCATCCGAGAAATCGAGAAAGAAGTCCGACATGACTTGATCGCCTTCCTCAGTTGTCTGGCGGAATCTCTCGGCGATGACGCTCGCTTCATCCATCTTGGCATGACCTCTTCCGATGTCTTGGACACCGCCTTGGCTCTGCAGCTCAAAGAGGCCTCGGCCCTCCTATCGAAAGACGTGCGCAAGCTGATGGCAGTGCTCAGGCGGCAAGCCGTCAAATATAAAAAAGTTCCGATGATCGGACGGACGCACGGCATCCATGCCGAGCCGATCACCTTTGGGCTCAAGCTAGCCCTTTGGTATGACGAGATGGGACGCAATTTGAGCCGCTTGGAGAAGGCAGCCGAGGAGGTGAGCGTCGGCAAGATCTCCGGGGCGGTCGGAACCTTTGCCCAGATCTCGCCTGAAGTAGAGGCCTATGTCTGCAACAAATGCGGGCTCAAGCCCGCCCCGGTCTCGAACCAGGTCGTTCAGCGGGACCGGCACGCCTTTTTTTTCGTCACCTTGGCGGTCATTGCAAGCTCGCTGGAAAAGTTCGCGACTGAGATCCGTCACCTCCAACGAACCGAGGTCTTGGAGGCCGAGGAGCCTTTTGTTAAAGGGCAGAAGGGCTCGTCGGCGATGCCCCACAAGAGGAATCCGATATTGTCGGAAAACATATCGGGCCTGGCGCGGCTCATGCGTTCATACAGCGTAGCGGCTCTGGAAAACGTGTCCCTCTGGCACGAGCGGGACATCAGCCACTCGTCAGTGGAGCGGGTCATCGCGCCGGACGCAACGATCCTGCTGGATTTTATGCTGAGCCGCATGACTTATATTCTTACAGGTCTCTGCGTCTATCCGCAGGCCATGAAGCGTAATCTGGAAAAGAGCGGGGGGGCGATCTTCTCTCAAGGCCTTCTTTTGCGTCTCGTGGACAAGGGGTTGTCCAGGGACGCGGCCTATCGTCTGGTGCAGCGCCATGCCCTTAAAGCGGGAAGAAGTAGCAAAGATTTCAAGCGTGAGCTGTTAAAAGATCTTAAGTTGCGCAAGTATGTTTCCCCCAATGAGATCGAAAAGATCTGGGATTTAAAGTATTATTTTAAACACGTAGATTTTATCTTTCGCAGGGTATTTACTAACCTTTAGGGAGAGGAAGCATGCAAAAAGGAAAGGCGTTCTATGAAGGGAAGGCCAAGATTCTCCATACGACGGATGACCCTGATTTGATCATCCAGTACTTCAAAGACGACGCCACGGCCTTCAATGCCCAAAAGCGGGGGACGATCCAGGACAAGGGCATCATGAATAACAAGATCTCAGAGGTCCTTTTCAAATACCTGGAGGCGGAAGGCGTACCGACTCATCTGGTCCAGAGGCTGTCGGATCGGGAGATGCTCGTGCGCCGCCTTGAGATCATTCCGGTGGAGGTGATCGTGCGTAACATCATTGCCGGGAGTCTCGCTAAACGGCTGGGTTTGGAAGAGGGCAAAGCTCTCGCCAGTCCGGTTTTGGAGCACTGTTACAAGAGCGATCCACTGGGTGACCCAATGATCAACGAGTATCATATCCGCGCGCTGGGTTGGGCGACGGATCGGGAGTTAAAGGAAATTGAAAAGCTCTCATTGCGGGTGAACGATCTGCTGAAGGATTTCTTCGACCGTCGAGGGCTTATCCTGGTGGACTTCAAGCTGGAGTTCGGACGTCATCACGGCAAAGTTTACCTGGGGGACGAGATCTGTCCGGACACCTGCCGGCTGTGGGAAAAGGGTTCTCTGGAAAAGCTGGATAAAGATCGCTTCCGCCGCGATCTGGGCAAAGTCGAGGAGGCCTACCAAGAGGTCTGCCGCCGCGTTTGCGGGTGAAGGACGGGTTTCTTTTATGCGCGTCAAGATTTTTGTCTCACTCAAAGAGGGGGTTTTGGATCCTCAGGGCAAGGCGATCGAGCGATCTCTTCACTCCCTGGGTTATACCGAAGCCCGAGACATACGGATGGGGAAGTATCTTGAAGTCGATTTGGACGTCTCCTCTCGGGAAGCCGCACAGGAGAGGATCCGGCAGATGTGTGAAAAGCTCCTGGCAAATCCTGTCATCGAGAACTACCGCTTTGAGATTCCGGAGTAGTTTGTGCGTTGGGGAGTGATTGTCTTTCCCGGCTCTTGCGACGAACAGGACGTCTATGACTGCCTCAAGGATGTCTTGCGGCAAGAGGTGGAGTTCCTCTGGCACAAGGATCATCTGAACGACAAGTTTGACTGCCTGGTCTTGCCCGGCGGCTTTTCCTACGGCGACTATCTTCGCGCCGGCGCGATGGCACGGTTCTCTGCGATCATGCGAGGGATAGTGGATTATGCCCGTCGCGGGGGATTCGTCCTGGGGATCTGCAACGGCTTTCAGATTCTTTGTGAGGCCGGGCTTTTGCCCGGAGTTTTGACGCGGAATAGCTCTCTCCAATTCGTATGTCGTCAGGTCTATTTGCGCCTGGAGGAAAAGGACAGTCCTTTCACTTGTGCGGTCAAGCAAGGAGAGTTGTTGAAGCTGCCGGTCAAACACGGCGAGGGACGCTATTACGCCGATCCTCTTATTCTCGAAGGTATGCGTAAAAATCGGCAGATTCTCCTGCGATATGTCGATCCCAAAGGAAAAATTTCTCCTTCGGCCAATCCCAACGGCTCCGTGGATGACATTGCCGGCGTTTGCAGCGAGGGAAGGAATGTCTTCGGATTGATGCCTCATCCCGAAGATGCGGGAGAGAAACTTCTGGGAAGCGAGGACGGACTGAAGATTTTCTCGTCTGTAATTGCCGCGTGCGAAAAGGGAGAGAAGAGCGCATGGCTCGGTTAAGTCCGGAGCAATCCGCTCAGGCGGTTGTTAGTCCCCAAGTCATTGCCGAGCATGGTCTGACCCCGGAAGAGTATCAGAAAATCGTCAAGCTCCTGGGAAGGGAGCCCAATTACATCGAGCTTGGGATCTTTTCCGTCATGTGGTCGGAGCACTGCAGTTATAAGAGCTCTAGGCCGTTGCTGAAGATGCTGCCTACGGA